>JBAQWM010000368.1:0-5297 GCA_049298915.1 Steroidobacteraceae bacterium
GCCTGCCACGGACCTGCCGGCGAGGGAAATCAGGCGCTCAATGCGCCGCGGCTCGCCGGGCAATCGGCCTGGTACCTGCAGCGGCAGCTCGCCAACTTCCGCGGCGGCCAGCGCGGCGCGCATCAGCAGGATACCTTCGGCGCGCAGATGCGCGCATTCGCCACGATGCTTCCGGACCAGCTGGCCATCCGGAATCTTGCCGCTCATGTCGAGTCGCTTCGTGCTCCGGCGCCCGAATCGACCATCGCCGGGGACCTGAAGCGCGGCAAGGCCCTCTATTCGAACTGCACCACCTGCCACGGTGCGAATGGCCAGGGAATCTGGGCGCTCAATGCGCCAAAGCTTGCCGGGTTGAACGACTGGTATCTTGCGCGGCAGCTCAGGAATTTCCAGGCAGGAGTCCGGGGCGCGCATCGTGAGGACTACTACGGCCGGCAGATGTCATTCATGGCCAATGTGCTCGCCGACGATCGCGCGATCGCGGACCTGGTCTCCTACATCAATACCTTGAAGCCGGAAGACAACCAGGTCCTGGCCTCCAGGAGGGGCTTCTGATGGCATACGTCGCAATCGCGGACCGTGACGTCGAGCTGCACGACCCGCACAGCTGGTTCTACAAGTACATCTGGAGCCAGGACCACAAGGTCATTGCGATCCAGTATTCGATCGTCGCGATCAGCGTCGGGCTCGTGGCGCTGGTGCTGTCGGGCCTGATGCGCCTGCAACTCGGCTTCCCGGGCACCTTCCATTTCATCGAGCCCAACGACTATTACCAGTTCATCACCATGCACGGGATGATCATGGTGATCTACCTGCTGACGGCATTGTTCCTCGGCGGATTCGGGAATTACCTGATCCCGCTGATGTGCGGTGCACGGGACATGGTGTTCCCGTACATGAACATGCTGAGCTTCTGGGTCTATCTGCTCGCGGTACTCGTGCTGATGGCGAGTTTCTTCGTGCCGGGCGGGCCGACCGGCGCTGGCTGGACACTCTATCCGCCGCAGGCGGTGCTGTACGGCACGCCCGGCGCCGGGCTCGGCATCATCCTGATGCTGGTGTCGCTCGGCATCTTCATCGTTGCCTTCACGATGGGCGGTCTCAACTACGTGACGACCGTGCTGCAGGCGCGCTGCCGCGGCATGACACTGATGCGGATGCCGCTCTCCGTGTGGGGCATCTTCATGGCGACCATCCTGGGCCTGCTCGCATTTCCCGCCCTGCTCGTCTCGGCCGTGATGATGACGCTCGACTCGACGATCGGCACCAGTTTCTTCATGCCGGCCGTGATGTCGCTCGGCGAGAAACTCGGCCACAACGGCGGCAGCCCGCTGCTGTTCCAGCACCTGTTCTGGTTCTTCGGCCATCCCGAGGTCTACATCGTGGCGCTGCCCGCATTCGGCATCGTCTCCGACCTGCTGTCGACGCACGCGCGCAAGAACATATTCGGCTACCGGATGATGGTCTGGGCGATCCTCGCGATCGGCGGGCTGAGCTTCGTCGTGTGGGCGCACCACATGTACGTCAGCGGCATGAACCCCTACTTCGGGTTCTTCTTCGCGACCACGACGCTGATCATCGCGGTGCCGACGGCGATCAAGGTCTACAACTGGGTGCTGACGCTGTGGAAGGGCGACATCCACCTGACCGTGCCGATGCTGTTCGCGATCGCGTTCATCTTCACATTCATCCATGGAGGCCTGACCGGACTCTTCCTTGGCAACGTAACCGTCGACCTGCCGCTGTCCGACACCTACTTCGTGGTCGGCCACTTCCACATGGTCATGGGTGTCTCGCCGATCCTGGTCGTATTCGGCGCGATCTATCACTGGTACCCGAAGATCACGGGCCGCATGTGGAATGTGACGCTCGGCAAGGTGCATTTCTGGATGACGTTCCTCGGCACCTACGCGATCTACCTGCCGATGCATTACCTCGGGATCCTGGGCGTGCCGCGCCGCTACTACGCACTCGGCGACACGGATTTCATTCCGGATTCGGTGCACTCGATCAATGCGGCGATCACGATTGCCGCGCTGTTTGTCGCGGCTTCGGTCATCGTGTTCATGTACAACATGATCACGAGCCTGTGGAAGGGCGAAAAGGCACCGTCGAATCCCTGGCGCGCGACGACACTCGAGTGGCAGACGCCGGACACGCCGCCAAAGCACGGCAACTGGGGCCCGAAGCTCCCGGTCGTGCATCGCTGGGCCTACGACTACAGCGTGCCGGGCGCTGCAGAGGATTTCATCCCGCAGAATGAGCCCGTGGATCCGAAGCTCGGCGCCGGAAGGGACCACGGTAAGCATCGGTGAGCAACACCGCCATTTTCATGGCGCTGGCGACCGGCGTCGTCGTCTGGTTCCTGGTCGTCAGCCGCCTGACGGCGAAATCCTGGGAGAGCCAGGACGGGAAAGGCGATGTCGGCGCGATCCGCATGGCGCCGGCGCGGATCGGCCTGTGGATTTTCATGGCGGTCGTGACTTCGCTGTTCAGCCTGTTCATTTCAGCCTATGCGATGCGCATGCATGTCGGGGCCTGGTGCCACATCTCGATCCCGGACATCCTGTGGGTGAATTCGCTGGTGCTGGTGGCGGCGAGCATCGCGATGCAGCGCGCGCGCTGGGCAGCCGATCATGGAACGCGCGCCGGCGCCCGCTCGGCGCTGATCGCCGGCGGCGTGCTTTCGCTCGCGTTCCTCGCCGGCCAGTGGATCGCATGGCAGCAGGTCGGGCCGTCCGTGTATTTCATATCCGGCAGCCCCGCCGTCGCATTCTTCTACGTGCTGACCACGGTCCACGGGCTGCACCTGGTCGGCGGCCTGTGGGTGCTGGGGCGCACCGTATCCCGTTTCGCCAACGGTGCGGGACTCCTCGACCTGCGGCTGAGCCTGCAGCTCTGCTCGGTCTACTGGCATTTCCTGCTGCTGGTCTGGCTGGTCGTGTTCGGCGTCCTGTTGTTCATGTAAGGGGATTCACGCCAATGGCCCATGATGCCGGAACCGCCGCCCTGCCCCCGTTGCGGCAAGTCACCGAAGATTTCGCCGCCGACAAGCAGGCGTTCTCGGTGCCGTGGGGCAAGGCGATGATGTGGATCTTCCTGCTCTCCGACACCTTCATATTCACCTGCTTCCTGACGTCCTACATGAACGTGCGGATGTCCACGACCGTTCCCTGGCCGAATCCGAGCCAGGTGTTTGCGCTCCATATCGGCGGCCAGGACATCCCGCTGATCCTGATCGCGATCATGACCTTCGTGCTGATCACGTCGAGCGGCACGATGGCGATGGCCGTCAACTACGGCTATCGCCGCAATCGCCGCAACACCGTGCTGCTGATGGTCGCGACCGCCATGCTCGGTGCGACTTTCGTCAGCATGCAGGCTTTCGAATGGACCAAGCTGATCATGGAAGGCGTGCGGCCCTGGGGCAATCCCTGGGGAGCGCCGCAGTTCGGTTCCGCCTTCTTCATGATCACGGGGTTTCACGGCCTGCATGTGTCCGCCGGCGTGATCTACCTGCTGGTCGTGGCGAACCGGGTGCGCAAGGGCTTCTACGAGAAGCGCGGCAGTTACGAAATGGTCGAGATCGCCGGCCTCTACTGGCACTTCGTCGACCTGGTCTGGGTATTCATCTTCGCATTCTTCTATCTCTGGTGAGGCGTCATGTCGCAGGCTGAAGGTCAACAACACCCGATCAAGATCTACCTGTGGATCTGGTTCCTGCTGTTCGTGCTCAGCACGTTCTCGTACCTGGTGGACTTCTACCATCTGCAGGGGTACCTGCGCTGGTCCCTGATCATCACATTCATGCTGCTGAAGGCCGGCTTCATCGTCGCGATTTTCATGCACATGGCCTGGGAACGCCTGGCGCTCAAGTTCGCGATCCTGACACCGCCGCTGTGCCTCTTGATCCTGATCGGCTTCATGGCGATCGAGGGTGACTACACCTTCCTGACGCGAGGAGCGGCATTCCTGCGGTGATAAGATGGGGCCGTGGCAGGCCCCGTGATTCGTGAAACCGACTTCGTGCAGAGCGTCGCCGATGCCCTGCAGTTCATCTCCTACTACCACCCCGCCGACTACATCGAGCATCTCGGCCGCGCCTGGGAGCGCGAACAGTCGCCCGCCGCGAAGGACGCGATCGCGCAGATCCTGACGAACTCGCGCATGTGCGCAGAGGGCCGTCGCCCGATTTGCCAGGACACCGGCATCGTCAATGTGTTCGTGAAGGCCGGCATGAGCGTGCGCTGGGACACCAACCGCAGTCTGCAGCAGATGGTCGATGAGGGCGTGCGCCGCGGTTACGCGGACCCCGACAACAAACTGCGCCCGTCCATCGTCGCCGACCCCTTGTTCGCTCGAAAAAACACCGGCGACAACACGCCGGCCGTCGTCCACGTGGAGCTCGTGCAGGGCAACACCGTCGATGTCACCGTCGCGGCGAAAGGCGGCGGCTCCGAGAACAAGGCGATGTTCACGATGCTGAATCCAACCGACTCCATCGTGGACTGGGTGCTCGCGACCGTGCCGAAAATGGGCGCGGGCTGGTGCCCGCCCGGCATGCTCGGCATCGGCGTCGGCGGCACGGCCGACAAGGCCATGGTGATGGCCAAGGAAGCGCTGATGGAGCCGATCGACATGCACGAACTCCTCGAGCGCGGCCCGGCGGACAAGCTCGAAGAACTCCGGGTCGAGCTATACGAGAAGATCAACGCGCTTGGAATCGGCGCGCAGGGTCTCGGCGGCCTCACGACGGTGCTCGATATCAAGATCCTCACGTTCCCGACCCACGCAGCTTCAAAGCCCGTCGCAATGATCCCGAACTGCGCCGCGACCCGGCACGCGCACTTCGTGCTGGACGGCAGCGGGCCGGTCGCGCTCGATCCTCCGCCGCTTTCGGCATGGCCGGATGTGCACTGGACGCCCGCCGCCGATGCCCGGCGCGTGAATCTCGATGCGCTGACGCATGATGAGGTGAAGCGCTGGAAGCCGGGCCAGACATTGCTGCTGTCCGGGAAAATGCTGACCGGCCGCGATGCCGCTCACAAGCGGCTCGCCGAACTTCTGAACGCCGGCCAGGCGCTACCGCCCGGCGTAGACCTGAAGAATCGCGTGATCTACTACGTTGGACCGGTGGATGCGGTTCGCGACGAAGCCGTTGGGCCCGCGGGACCGACCACCGCCACGCGCATGGACAAGTTCACCGGACTCCTGCTCGAAAAGACCGGCCTGCTCGCGATGATCGGCAAGGCGGAGCGCGGCCCCGTCGCGATCGACGCAATACGAAAGCATGAGGC
>JBAQWM010000369.1:0-5211 GCA_049298915.1 Steroidobacteraceae bacterium
GCCGACGCATTGCCCGCGTCACCCGGCGGGAACGGAGCGCCGGCGATCGAAGCACCGCAGGAACACCATCGGGAAGCTCCCGAGCCCATGGCGCCGGTTGAAGCGCCTGCGACCACCGCAGCTCGCCCGCAGCGGGCGGAAGAACCTGCGCCGTCGCCAGCGTCAGCGCCGGCGGCCGACGTTCCGAAGCGCCCGTCGGAGACCTACACGGTCTGGTCTTCGACACCGGGCGAGGGCCGGCACTTCGAACCCAAGGATTGAATCAGCGCGCGGCCGCGAGCGCGGCCAGCAGGCCGCGCGCTGCTTCCTCGACCAGGTCGAGTACATCCTCGAAACCTGTAGCCCCGCCGTAATAGGGATCGGGAACCTCGCGCCGCTCCTGATCCGGAGCGAACTCCAGGAACAGACGCACGCGATCGCGACGTTCAGGCGGCGCCATGCGCAGCAGGTGCCCGTAGTTCTGCTGATCCATCGCCAGCAGCAGATCGAAGCGCTCGAAGTCGGCGGGCTCGACCACCCGGGCCCGCATTCCGCTCATGTCGATGCCGCGGCGAAGCGCTGCGGCGACCGTGCGCGCGTCGGGGGCTGAACCGATGTGATAAGTGTGTGTGCCCGCCGAGTCCGCCTCGACGGCGAGCCCGGCAGCTTCGCGATGCGCAAGGTGCCGGAACACCGCCGCGGCCGTCGGGGAGCGGCAGATATTGCCAAGACAGACGAATAAGACGCGCTGCGTCATTGTTTGCGCTTCTGGCGCAGCCATCCGTCCAGCAGTTCGAGCGCCATCTGGATCTCCGCCTGTGACACCGCGAACGACAGGCGGATGAAGTTGCCGCCATGGATCGCGTCGAAATCGCGCCCGGTGTTGAGCGCGACGCCCGTGCTGTCGAGCAGCTCCCGGCACCACGCCAGCGAATCACCGGTCAGATGCGAAATATCCGCGTAAATATAGAACGCGCCATCCACCGGCGCCATGCGGGCGATGCCGAGCTCTGGCAGCGCCGTCACGAGCAGTTCCCGGTTCCTGGCGTAAGTCGCGACGTGGCCCTCGAGTTCCGCTCGTTCATCCATCGCGACCAGCGCGACATGCTGGGCCAGTGTCGGCGGCGCCAGAAACAGGTTCGCGGAGTAGCGGTTCATTGCCTCGACCAGTGCTGCCGGAACGACTGCCCAGCCCAGCCGCCAACCGGTCATGCACCAGTACTTGGAAAAACTGTTGACGACCACCGCGTCATGCTCGAACTCGAGCATCGAGTGCGCGGGCGGGCCATAGGTGATGCCGTGGTAGGTCTCGTCGGAAATGATCCGGATCCCGCGCTGCCTGCATACACCAGCGAGCTGCTGCAGACCGGCGCGGTCGATCATCGTCCCGGTGGGATTCGACGGGCTCGTCAGGATCAGACCGGCCGGTGCCGGCTCGAGAGCCGCGATCATGCCGGCTGTCGGCTGGAACCTGGTCTCCAGCCCGCAATCGAGTTCCACCGCTTCAAGTCCCAGGGCTCGCAATACATTGCGGTGTGCCGGATAGCCCGGACGCGCGACTGCAACGCGCGATCCCCGCTCGAACAGGAGGGCGAGTGACAGGACCAGCGCGCCTGAGGCGCCCATCGTCAGCATGACGCGCGCGGCATCGACACCGAGGCCGTAGCGCTCCGCGTACAGCGCGGCAATGCGGTCCCTGAGGAGACTGCTTTCCCAGTAGCCCTGCGGCGAGCCGGCCAGTGCACGATGTCCCGCCTCGATCGCAGCATGCGGCGCGCCGGCAGAGGGCTGCCCCACTTCCATGTGTATCACCGGCAGGCCGTGTCGCGCCCGCTCATTCGCGAGCCGGTTGATTTCCACCGCGTAAAAGGGCTCGACCTGCGACGCGCCGGTTCTCATGGACGGCGCGGGCTTCCTGCCAGCAGCCGCTCCACGCGCTCGAGGTCGGCCGCGGTATCCACGCCGGGGCCAGGCATTTCGCAGGCATCGGCGATCGCGATCGCGAGTCCAGTCTGCAGCGCGCGCAGCTGCTCGAGGCGCTCAAGCTGTTCGAGCGCCGATGGCCGCGACGCCGCGAGCCGCTGCAGGACCCCGAGCCGATACGCATAGATCCCGATATGCCGCCGTGAGCCGCGATAATCCCGCTGGCTCGCCAGGCCTTCCGGTGCGGCATCGCGATTCCAGGGTATCGGGGCGCGGCTGAAATACAGGGCTCGCCCATCGGCGCGCCCGACGACCTTGACCACGTTCGGATCGAGATAATCGCCGATCGCAGTGATCGGCGTCTGCAGTGTCGCAATGTCGGCGCCGGCGTCTGCGGCCAGCAGGGCGGCGACCTGGTCGATCAGGGCCGGCGGCAACAGCGGCTCGTCCGCCTGCACATTGACGACGATCGAATCGTCGGCCCAGCCGCGACGACGCGCCAGTTCGGCGATCCGGTCCGTGCCCGAAGGATGCTCCGCTGCTGTCAATTCGACCTGGGCGCCGAATGCGGCACAGGCGGAGCGGACGCGCTCGCTGTCGGTCGCGATGACGACTTCGGCAGCGCCCGAACGCCGCGCCAGGTCATGGACATGCTCGATCATCGCCCTGCCTGCGAGCGGCGCGAGAACCTTTGCCGGAAAACGCGTCGAATCAAGCCGGGCGGGAATCGCGACACGGAACATTCAGTGTCCGGTGAACGCGGGATCGTCCGGCAGAAGCTTGCGGGCCTGGTCCGGGAGCATGACCGGAATGTCGTCCTGCAGCGGGTAGGCCAGGCGGTCGGCACGGCACAGCAGCTCGCGCGATTCACGGATCCACTGCAAGGGCCCCTTGCAGAGCGGGCAGGCCAGGATATCGATCAGGTTGTCATCCACGGTGTTACGTCCCCCGATCCCGGTTTCGCACCAGAGCCACGACGCGCTCGACAATCTGGCTGGCCGCCGCACCTGCGACGCGCGCGCCGATCTCCACGTACCAGACATGCTGCAGTCCGTCGACCGCGCATTTTACGGCATCCTTCTCCGTGATCAGCACCTGCCGCCCGCTGCCATCTACAAGCGCAGTGTGCGGTATCGCCGCATGATCAGGAAGCGCCAGCTCTTCCAGGATCAAGCCATGGGCGCGCAGCATCTCGAAGAACCGCGCCGGATTGCCGATGCCGGCGATGGCCCGGATCCGGTGGCCGCCAAATGCCCCAAGCGGCCTGCGTTCGCCCCCCGCGAGCGCTACCGCCGCGACCGGTGCGAGTTCCATCATCGCCGCGCCCGGCCAGCTGAATCCGCTGCCGTTCACGACGACAGCGTCAACCTGGTGCAGCCGCTGGCGCGCCTCGCGCAATGGGCCCGCGGGCAACAGGCGGCCATTGCCAAGTCCGCGCGCGCCGTCAACGACTGCAATCTCGAAATCGCGCTGCAGCGCATAGTGCTGCAGGCCATCGTCGGTCAGGACCAGGTCGCATAGAGGCTCCAGCAGCCGCACGGCATCGGCCCGGCGCGCTGCGACCGCGACCGGCATTCGCAGCCGTCGATACAGCAGGATGGCCTCATCGCCGGCGGAAACGGCGTCGTCGGCATCGGTCAGCAGCCGCGCCGCGCCACCGCTTCCGCGATAACCGCGGCTTGCAATCCCCGGGCGCAGGCCGCGTGCAGCCAGCTCGCCCGCGAGCCAGATGACCAGCGGTGTCTTGCCGGTGCCACCGACCGTCAGATTCCCGACCACCACCACCGGGCGCCGCGATCGATAGCTCGGGAAAACGCCGTACCGGTACGCGCGGTGCCGCAACCGGGTCAGGATCCCGAACAGCCATGCCAATGGCAGCAGCCAGCTGCCGCGCCGGCTGTCTCCGTACCAGGTCCCGAGCAGCCATTCCTGCAGCACGGTGAGGCCTAGACGTTGAACTGCATCCGGTGCAGTGCCGCATAGACGCTGCCGGCCGCAAGCAGTTCGCGGTGGGTGCCCGACTCGATGATGCGCCCTTCGTCCATCACCACGATGCGGTCGGCACTCTCGATGGTCGACAGGCGATGGGCGATGACCAGTGTCGTGCGCCCGCGCAGCAGTTCGGCGAGCGCCTCCTGCACTGCCCGCTCCGATTCCGAATCGAGTGCCGATGTCGCCTCGTCGAGGATCAGCACCGGGGCGTTCTTCAGCAGCGCCCTGGCAATGGCGACGCGCTGGCGCTGCCCGCCCGACAGCAGCGCGCCGCGCTCGCCGATCGCGGTATCCAGGCCCTCGGGGAATTCATCGGAGAACGCCAGCACGTGGGCGGCGCGGGCAGCGCGCTCGACCGCCGCCGCATCGGCGCCCGGAGCGCTGAACGCGATATTGCTGCGGATGGTGTCGTCGACCAGCATGGTCTCCTGGCTGACCAGCGAGATCTGGCTGCGCAGCTCCGCCAGCCGGTACTCGCGCAGGTTGACGCCGTCCAGCAGCACTGCTCCGGAATCCGGGTCGTAAAATCTCGGCAGCAGGCTCACCAGCGTCGACTTGCCGCCACCCGAGCGGCCGACGATCGCGACGGTTTCACCGGGCGCCACCCGCAGGTTGATGTCGCGCAGCACCTTGCCCTTGTCCTCCTCGTAGGTGAAATACACGCCACGGAACTCGATGTCTCCGCGCGCCTGCGCGATCCGGCGTGTGCCGCCCTGATCCTCCGCACTGGTATCGAGAATCTCGAACACGCTCTGCCCTGCGGCGATTCCCTGCTGCAGCGGTCCGACCACGCTCACCAGCCGGCGCAGCGGCGCAGTGACCAGCAGCAGCGCCGTCAGGAACGAAGTGAACTCGCCGACCGAAAGCCCCTTGTGCAGCACATCGCGGATTGCGACGTACATGACGGCTGCAAGCCCGAACGCCGCAATTACCTGCACCACCGGATTCGACACCGCCTTCACCGCCACGAGCTTCATGAAACTCGCACGATTGCGCTCGTTGACCTGCTCGAACGAGCCCTGCTGCTGGGGCTGGGCATTGAAGACCTTGATCATGCGGTGGCTCTCGAGCGCTTCTTTCGCCACCCGCGTCACGTCGCCCATCGAGGACTGGATGCGCATGCTGTAGCGCCGGAACAGCCGGCTGGTGATCCGCATCAGGCCGATGATCAATGGCGCGACCGCCAGTGCGAATGCGCTCAGGCGCCAGTTCATGTAGAACAGCCAGCCGAGCAGGCCGGCGATGGTCAGCGTGTCGCGGATCAGCGAGGTGATGGCGGTGGTCGCGGCCTCCGCGACCAGCTCGATGTTGTAGGTC
>JBAQWM010000370.1:0-1804 GCA_049298915.1 Steroidobacteraceae bacterium
AGGTATGCCGGGCCGCCGTTTTGCCCAGCACCGCACCGGTTCGGGTGTTGAACGCGGCGTACAGCGACAGCGTGCCGTGGCGCTTGTACTCGAAGCCGTGCCGCTCGGCCCGTCCCGGGGACAGCGGCAACACCGGATCCAGCCGATCGAGGGCCTGGATCGCGGTTTTCTCATCCACGCAGAACACCGCGGCGTGTTGCGGCGGGTTCAGATACAGGCCGATGATGTCGGCCGCCTTGGTCTCGAAGTCCGGATCATCCGAAGCCATGTAGCGATCCAGCCGCTGCGGCCTCAAGGCGTGCTTGCGCCACATCCGCGCCACCATCATGTGCGAAATCCCCAGCTGCTCGGCCAGCTTGCGCGTGCTCCAGTGCGTGGAGCCGTCCGTCGGCTTGCGCTTGATGGTCCAATCGAGAACGCGCGCCTCCAGCCGCGGCGTGAGGGTACTCACCTCCTGACCGGCGTGGCGCGAAAACAGACCGGCCAACCGCTCCTCAACAAAGCGCTTGCTCCAGCGATCGATGAAGGCGTCGTTGCAGTCGAGCTTCGCGCGGATCCTCGCCCACGTCTCGCCCGACGCGAGCAGCAGTATCAGCCGCGCCCGTCGCGCGTCATCCGCCCGACCGGCTCGACTGCTGGCTCGGCGACTCAGTTCCATACGCTCGACATCCGCCAGGGTGATCGTGCTCATGGGCACGATCATACTCCCCTTTTAACTGTTACAGTTCACTAGGAACCGAAGCGCGAACGGCTCACTGCGCGGGGGCTGCAGCAGGCTGTGTTGCCGTTGAGGACTCTACAGCCACGCGCCAGGTTCCATCCGCCTTGGTCCAGACGACCACGTATTCGCCACTGATAACTTGTTGTTCACCAGCGCCGTCCGTGTCGAACCAGAAATCGCCCAGTTCGTAGGCGAGATCACCGGATTTCGCGACCTGCACATTGGTCGTGGACCAGCTGAACGTCTGTTCCGGCGCGGCAAGTCTGGATTCCTCGCTGGCGCGAATCGCGACCGAACCCTTGCGGATGTCGCCATCGAACATCGAGACGGCATCGGCCGTGTAAATGTCATTGACGAGACCGGGGATGTCCTTCGTCTGTGCCATCTGCAGCCAGGTTACCGAGCGATCCCGCACGGCCTGCGCTTCCGCCGCGAGGTCAACGGCCGGCGCTACCGGCACTTTCTGCGCGCAGGCACTTGCCAAAGTTGCAATGGCGACCGCCGCCAGCATCGAGTGTCGTCCGCGCATGGCTCCCCTCCATGTTGTTGTTTACAAATCGGAATCAGTCGTCTGGCTGATCCGCCGCCCGTCATTCCGGGGCAGCCATCTTAGGCCTTGGACTGAATTGCACAAGGATTACCCGACAACGGCCGGTCGCGCATACTCCGCCGGCAGTCGACAAACCAAAAAACAAGAGGCTGAAGCATTGGTCTTCAATCCGCTCACGTTCATTACAACCGCCGTCCGTCCCGACGGACCGCTATTCGGGCGCCGCGTGCCGCGCTCGGTCGCGGTCTCCTTCCCGGCTCCTGCCCTCCCCGCCAGACTGGCGCGCATGGTCGAATTCCACTTCGTGGCGGGATTGCTGGCGCCGCTCGGCCGCGCGAACCTGCTCCTGATCGGCTGGCTCCTGTGGAGGCCGAACGTAGCAACTCCGGCCGCCAAGGCAGGCTGAACACCGCGCCGTGCGGGATGCTCCTGGCATCGCCGCCGCCTGGCCAGCCGCTGGAGGGCCCGTTATGAAGGCATAACGAGCCGGCCTTTCCGTTTCGCCAGCCGCCGTTCCTAGGATGGCCTCCAGG
>JBAQWM010000371.1:0-7644 GCA_049298915.1 Steroidobacteraceae bacterium
AAGTAAGCGGCGCAGATCGCGAGCACAGTCGTGCGCGGCAGGAACACGGGCTCGACGCCGAGGCGCCAGCCGAACTGCATCGTGCCGAAGTAGGCAAACAGCGGCGGCAGCATCCCGAGCCACAACGCGAAGCCGAAGAACACCTTCGGCGCGGAAGGATCGGCGGCGGCCAGTGCCTCGAACACCCTCTTCGGGCGGAACAGCACCGTCGCCAGCGACGCGATCGAGAACTTGACCGGCATCCCAAGTTCACCCCGGACAATCCACTTCCCTGCCGGCGTTTGCAGCCGGAATGTCGATTTGTAAACCAGCAGCGCCCGTTGCCGACATGACCTGGGTCAATTACGGGCTCGCAAGTCGCATTCGGCCACGCGGGCCGCTGCTGAGAACAGCGCGGCTCACGCGCGCGAAAAGATGCTCGCTCATGACAGCGAGAGCACGGAGTACAGCAGTCCTGCCATCATAGTGACCGCAAGAAGCACCAAATAGATCGCAAGCAGTGCGATGAACTTGAAAACCGTCCTGGCGCGGCCCTCGCCGTACACCACCCGCATCGACCGGAAGACGTAATAGAAGAGGTAGAGGAACAGCAGGAAATTCACGAAGCCCAGCAGGCCGATGAACGGGACCTCGAGGAGGGTGATCGCGTCGAGGATCTGCGTGACCGTGACCAGCAGGAACGTGAACGCATGATTGTGGACGAACAGGACCAGGTGCTCGGCATACAGCCGCCGCGGCCGCCAGTAGAACAGCAGCGCGACGGCCGCCATCAGCGGGAGAAACATGAACATGAGCTTGGGCGCGGTCGCGGCGAAGCGTTCCGCCAGCTGCACGCCGCCATCGGCCCGGATGCGCTTGCATGCGCGCGCCAGGGGCTCGTTCCAGGAGACGCCGAACACTGGCGGGACATCGATGGTGCAGGGCTCGGCGTCGCGTTGCGCCTCGACGGCTGCCGCGAGCTTGCGCCTGGCCTCCGGCGGCAAGTCGTCGATTGCTTCTTTCAGCGGCGCGGTCATACCCTCGGCCGCCTTGCCGCCCGGGTCGATGACAATCGGCGCAAACGCTTCGTCGCCTGTGTCATTGATCTGGAACAGCGAGTCGCCCGGCAACAGCGCCGACAGCGCGAAGAACAGGATGCTGATCACGAGGTAAAGGCGAAACGGCGGCAGGTAGTGCTCGCGGCGTCCGGCGACGTATTCGCGGGTCAGTTCGCCCGGCCTCAGCACGAGCGTGCGCAGGGTCCTCCAGACGCGGCCGTCCAGGTGCAGCACCGAATGCACGAAGTCGTGGGATACCTCGTGCATCGTCAGCAGGTGCACGTCGCCGGACTGGCCGCACTCGGCGCAATGCCGGCCGGTCACCGCCGCACCGCAGTTGAGGCAGGTGTGCGGCTCGAGCTCGGCGGACAGGAGGTCTTGGCGCGGCCGGACGATGCGCCGCGCGCAGTTCACGCGACTGCCGAAGCGCTGCGCAGTCTCGGTGCGCAGCCGCGTCGCGTTGTTCTCGAGGTAGTGGTCGAGTGCGGCTGCGCTCTCTAGGCGGTAGCGGATCAGCCGCCGCTGGGGTTCGCCGGGTGCCGTCTGCGGCGCTTCGATCGTCGCGCCGAGGAATCCGGCGCAGGCGAGCACGTCCCGGATGTGGCCGGGCAGCCAGGCGTCGTAGTCCGCGACGACATCAGGATCGAGTTGGCACTCGACTTCGTATGTGAGGATGGATGACATGCTGGAGCTCTACCGAGCGACAGCGCGATCCTAGCTCAGGCGCTGGCGAGGCGCTCGATTTGCCGCAGTTCAACTCCGTATATGTGCGTATTGCGTGGCCAGTCGAGCCATGATTAATTGCTGACATGCCGAGCGGATGCTCGCCGCATATGAGGAGGACGGCCATGTTCGCAAGATTAGTCACAGCCCATCTCAAGCCAGGCAAGTTTGATCTGGTGACCCGCAAATTCGAGGAGAAGATCATCCCCACGCTCAGGAAGCAGCCGGGTTTTCGCGATGAAGTGTCGTTTTTCGACCCGGATCGCGGCGAGTCGGTCGCGATCAGCTTCTGGGACACCGAAGCCGCTGAGCGCAAGTATGACAAGGAGGTCTATCCGGAGATCGTGAAGACCCTCCGTGACACTTTCGAGGGCACACCGGAAGTCAGGCGCTTTGAAGTCGCCAATTCGACGATGTACAAGATTCACGCCAACTAGGCACGACTGAGCACTGACTGTTGCGAGGGCGGCCGTGGGGCCGCCCTCATGGCGGCTATTTCGGCCACTCGATCATGTATCGGGTGGCTCGAAATGAATTTCCACGCCGGCGCCGCGCCTGGACTCGTTACCAGTTCCTGATCCAGGCATTGCAGATCGCGACCGCCTCCGCCGGCCTGAACCCCCTCGGGTCGAGGCACCATTCGAGCCACAGCCCATCCAGCATGGCTGTCAACCCGATCGTCGCAAGCCGCGCCTCGGATCGCGACCGGCCCGAATGCTGCGCCAGGCCACCCATGAGTTCGGCCAGAAGTTCGCCGTAACCGCGGCCCTCTGCATCATGTACCCGCTGCATGTCCGGTGACTGGCGGAACAGGCCCCAGAATACGACCCATGCCGTCAGCACCTGCGGATCGAGGTTGGGACGGGAAAACACGGCCTTGATGAATGCACGCAGTCGCCCGCGCGGATCGCGTGGAGCCCGTTCCACCGCGGCCCGAAAACCGGCCGCAAGTTGCCGGCTGAACCGCCGGTAACTCTCCGCGACCAGCGCGCCCTTGTTCGGGAAATGGTGGTTGATCAGCCCGATCGACACGCGAGCCTCATGGGCAATGCGCCGCACCGACAGGCCCTCGTGACCGCGCCGCTTCAGGCTCGCAATCGTTGCCTCGATCAGCGCCTCGCGGCGGTCATGGGCGCTGATGCGCCGATAACGCGGCCTGCGAGACTTGGCTTTCATGACGAACGCACCAGCTTGATTTGTTATTGAACGATCGTTTAGTTTAGCGGTTCAATGTCACAGCAATCCAGCACCGCCGTGGAGGTCGCCAGGCGATGTCTCGCTCGTTGCACTCGCTGCCGCAAGAGGCCGAACGCCAGGCCTTGGCGTACGCGCTGCAGGAAAGTTACATGGAGGTGTTTCCGAGCCAGAGCATCGAATACAAGCTCGATGTCCTCGCGCCACGCTCTTACGTCGCAATCACCTGCTCGCCGACGGCCGGCGTGGATGCGACCCTGGATCTGACCACGCGCGTGGTCCGGCGCGGCTTTCGCGTCGTGCCGCACATCGCCGCGAAGATGGTGCGCGACCACGGCCACCTGCAGCAGATCATGCGCCGGCTCCGTGATCTCGGCGTCGACAGCATCTTCGTTCCGGGCGGCGATGCCCCGCGCCCGCTAAGCCCATACCCGACTGCCCGGCACCTGCTGCGCGAAATCGCCACCAAGCAGTCGTATGCCAACTATTTTGTCACGCAGATGTGCTTCGACGCGTCGGTACTCGCCGGATGGTTGCGCCTGGTCCGCAGCCGTGGCATCACGATGACCGCGTGGATCGGCCTGCCGGGGGTCCTTGACCGCAGCGCGCTGCTGGCCGCTTCCATACGCATCGGCGTCGGCGCCTCGTTTCGCCTGCTGCGCGACCGCGGCCGGATGATCCGCAAGCTGCTTGGGCCGAAGATGTATCGCCCCGACAAGTTCCTGCTCGAGCTTGCGCCACTGCTTGCGCAACCGGAGCCTGGCATCGCCGGTTTCCACTTGTTCTGCTTCAACCGGGTCGTGCAGTCGGAGGACTGGCGCCGGCAGTTCGTAGCCGCGCTGCAGTCCAGCGCTTCACCGGGACACTCGTGAAACGGCCCGGTGGCAGGGAACGGCGCACGGCGTCGGCCGTGAAACAGTTGCCATTTGCACGGCTGGTCAATCCCTATTCCCCGATCGAGGTCCTGAGCGCCGACCAGGTCGAGTCGATCATCGACGCGGCACTTTCGATACTCGAGACGCGCGGCATGAGATTTCTCGACGCCGGCAGCCGTGGTTTGCTGCAGGCAGCCGGGGCGACCAGCGACGAATCAGCCGGCATGATGCGCTTCGATCGCGCGCTGGTTCTGGAAAGACTTGCGCAGGCTCCGGCCGGCTTCACGCTGCGCGCCCGCAACCGCGCCCATGACCTGCGCATCGGCGGTAATGACATCGTCTTCAGCTCGGTGGGCGGGCCGGCATTCTGCAGTGACCTCGACCGCGGCCGGCGCCCCGGAACCCACTCCGAGCTCTGCGATTTCCTGCGACTGGTGCAGAGTCTCAACATCGTTCATCAGGAGGGCGGCGGCTGTTTCGAGGCGATGGACCTGCCGCCGGAATCGCGCCACCTCGACCTCTACCTCGCCCAGTTCACGCTGCTCGACAAGAACTCCCAGGCCTATGGGCTCGGCCGCGAACGCACGGCCGACTGCATCGAGATGACCTGCCTGGCGCTCGGCGTCTGCCGCGAGGAACTGGCGCGCGATCCGGCCGTCATGGCGATCGTCAACACGAATTCACCACTGCAGCTCGATATCCCGATGACCGAGGCCGTGATCGAGCTCGCCGGCGCCGGCCAGGCCAGCTGCATCACGCCATTCACGCTGGCGGGCTCCATGAGTCCGGCCACGATCGCCGGCACGCTCGCGCAGCAGACCGCCGAAGTGCTGGCAGTGGTGACGCTCGCCCAGGTCGTGCGGCCCGGTGCGCCGGTCATCTACGGCTCGTTTGCCTCGAACGTGGACATGCTGAGCGGCGCACCGGCGCTCGGCACGCCGGAATTTGCCAAGGCGGCGCTTGCCAGCGGCCAGATCGCACGGCGGCTGGGCCTGCCGCTGCGCTCGAGCAACACGACTTCATCCAACTGCGTCGACGCGCAGGCGGCCTTTGAAAGCAGCATGTCGCTGTGGGGCGCGATCATGGGCCACGCAAATCTCATCTACCACGCCGCCGGCTGGCTCGAGAACGGCCTGACGGCGTCGTTCGAAAAGCTGATTACCGATGCCGAGATGCTGCAGATGATGGCCGAGTTCCTGCGGCCCATCGAGGTCAATGACGACGAGCTGGCGCTCGACGCGATCGCCGAAGTGGAGCCCGGCGGTCATCACTTCGGCACCGCTCACACGCTTGCCCGATATGAGACCGCGTTCTACATGCCGATGCTGTCCAGCCGCCAGAACTTCGAGACCTGGCACGAGGCAGGCGCCCTCGATACCGCGCGGCGGGCAAACGCAATCTGGAAGCAGTTACTGGCGGATTATCAGCAACCACCCCTGGATCCGGCCATCGCCGAGGCGCTGGCCGATTACGTTGCGCGCCGCAAGCGCGAAATCGCCGGCCGCTGAATCGAACCGGCTGGAGAAGTTCCATGCGACCAACCATCAACATCCTGGACGAAGAACTGATCGGCAAGGTGCTGGCCGAAGCGAAGCGGATCATGTCCGAGACCGGCACCGAGGTCCGCGGCGCCCGCCTGCGCGAGCGCCTGCTCGCGCACGGCCTGCCGACCGATGCGAGCGGCCGCGTGCTGTTCCCGCCGCAGTTCGTCGATCGCGCGATCGCGAGTGCACCAAAATCGTTCGTGCTGCACGACCGTGACGGCAACCCGCACGCCCAGATCGGTGGCTGGAATGTGCACTTCATCCCCGGCTCGAGCGGGCTCAAGATCATGGACCATCGCACCGGCGAAACGCGGCTCGCGAACTCGACCGATTTCGTCGAGTACGTGCGCCTGTGTGACGGCTTGCCCCACATTCCGTACCTCGCAACGGCATTCTCGACCAATGCCGACATCGAGTCGCAGGTGTCCGACGCCTGGCGCCTGTACATGGTGCTGACCAACTCGAAGAAGCCGGTGGTGTCGGGCGCATTCGGCGAACACGGCGTGCCGCGCATGGTCGAGATGATGCAGCTCTTCCGCCGCGACCGGGCCGAGTTGATCTCAAAACCGATGTCGATCTTCACCGTCACCGCGACCGGCAACTTCCGCTACGGCGAGGACTCCTGCCAGAACCTGCTCGACTGCGTCGAGGCGGGCATCCCGGTCGAGATAGTGCCGGTCACGTTGATGGGACTGATCGCGCCGGTGACGCTGATCGGCGCCCTGGTCTTCCATTGCGTGGATGTGCTGACCGGCATCACGATGGCGCAGATCGTCAAGCCCGGCGCGCCGGTCTTGTTCGGCGGCGCGCCCGCGACGTTCCACATGAGGTTGGCGAGCGCGCCGATGGCCGCCATTGAGGCGCAGCGCCTCAATGTCGCCTATGTTGCGGTCGCGAAGTCGCTCGGCCTGCCGACGCAGGCCTACATGGCGCTCTCCGACGGCAAGATCCTCGATGCGCAGGCGGGTGCGGAGACGATGTCGAGCGCATTGCTCGCCGCCCTGGCCGGCGTCAATTCGGTGTCGGGTCCCGGCATGCTCGACTTCGTGCTGACCTTCAGCCTGCCGAAGCTCGTTTTCGACAACGAAGTCTGCGGGCAATGCCTGCATTTCGTGCGCGAGGTCCGCATGCTGGAGGACCTGCCGGCGGCCGGCCTGGTCGATCACCTGCGCGCGGAAGACCACCTGATCACGGCGCCGCACACGCTGAAGTACTGGCCACAGGAGCTGTACCTGACCGACCCGGTGATCGACCGCGAGAACCGCGAGAACTGGGCGAAGTCCGGATCGAAGGATCTTGATCAACGTGCCCGTGAAGAAGTGGAGCAACGCCTGGCTGCCTATACGCCAGTCGCGACGGACCCGCAGGTTGACGCAGAGTTGCAGCGGCTGATCAGGGCCGGCTTGCGCGAGCAGGTCGAACTGCCTGTCTTGCCGCCGCCGCCCGCGCCCGTTGCCACCGCGGTTGCGGCCGGCCGACGCAATCGTCCCGGGCGTCGCCGGGCATGAATTTCGTGCGGGCTACACTCGGCGTTGCCAGAACAGTCTTTGGTCCGTCTTAGCCGCCAGGCACCAGGCAGCGATGACGCCGTCACCCGGCCCGCGCGCAGGCGAGCATGGCTTCACGATCGAGGAGCTGCTCGCTGCAACCGCATTCCCGCACCAGGTCGCAGAGCTGCGACTCAAGGAAACGCATCTCTCGTGGATCGTGCTGACCGGCCGCTACGCCTACAAGATCAAGAAGGCCGTGCGCTTCGAATTCATCGATGCCTCGACGCTCGAGCGGCGCCGCTTCCTGTGCCAGGAGGAATTGCGGTTGAACCGGCGGTTCGCGCCGGAACTGTACGTCGACGTGCTGCCGATCTCGCGCGAGGCAGAGCGATTGAAGGTCGGCGGCGCAGGCGAGCCGGTCGAGTATGCAGTGCGCATGCACGAGTTCGATGAATCGCAGGAACTCGGATCGCGGCTCGATCGCGGTGCGGTCTCGGCGGACGACCTGCAGGCATTCGGCGCGCGCCTGGCCGACGCGCACCTGCGCGCGGCCGTCACGGAGGCCGGCAGTTCGTTCGGGACGATCGGCGCGGTCCGGCAACCGATGCTCGACAATTTCACGCTGTTGCGTCAGCACCTGCGTTCGCTGCGGCAACAGCAGCTGATCGAGCGCCTCGAGGAATGGACCAGGCGGTCGTTGACGCGGCTCGAGCCGCTCTTCGAGTCGCGGCGGCAGTCCGGGATGGTGCGCGAATGCCACGGCGACCTGCATGCGCGCAAC
>JBAQWM010000372.1:0-11707 GCA_049298915.1 Steroidobacteraceae bacterium
CTGCTCGCCATCTACGCCGTGCTCGTCGTCGTGACCATCCTCGCGTTCCGCGCGGTGCCGGGCGGCTACATCCCCACCCAGGACAAGCAATACCTGTTCGCGGTGCTGCAGTTGCCGGAAGCGGCGACCATCGACCGCACGGATGAGGTCATGCGAAAGATGGGCGAGATCGCGATGGCCGTGCCGGGCGTCGAGAATGTCGTACAGTTCCCCGGCCTCAACGCCGTGCATTTCGTCGCGACGCCAAACGCCGGCGTCATGTTCGCCGGTCTCGAACCGCAGGGCCGGCGCGAACTCGAGGCCGGCGAGATCGCCATGCGCATCAACATGGGTTACAGCCAGATCCAGGAGGGTCTCGCCTTCGCATTGCTGCCGCCGCCGGTGCTCGGCCTCGGCAATGCCAATGGCATCGAACTCTACGTGCAGGATCGGGCGGACATCGGCTATGGCGAGCTCTACGACCAGACGATCGGCCTGGTCGGCGCGCTCGGGAGCACCGCGGGATTCGATCCGCTCGGCACGTTCACGGCCTTCCAGTCGAATGTCCCGCAGTTCGATGCGACCGTCGATCGCACCAAGGTCAAGGAACTCGGCCTGTCGCTGACTGACGTGTTCAGTACGCTGCAGGTCTATCTCGGCTCCGCCTACGTCAACGACTTCAACCTGTTCGGGCGCACCTACGCCGTCTATGCGCAGGCCGATGCGCCCTATCGGGCCACGGTGCACGACATCGGGGGCCTGAAAGTGCGCAACAATCTGGGCGAGATGGTGCCGCTCGGCAGCGTCGTCGAGGTGACGCCGAGCTTCGGCCCGGACCCCGTGATCCGGTACAACGCCTACCCCGCCGCGGACCTGTCGGCCGGCGTCAATCCCGCGGTCCTGTCCTCCAGCGAGGCGCTCGTCAGGGTCCAGGAAATCGCAGGCAGCCTGCTGCCGCGCGGCATGACCGTCGAATGGACCGGCCTCACCTACCAGCAGGTGACCCAGGGCACTGCCGCGCTGTTCGTATTCCCGCTGTGCGTGCTGCTCGTCTATCTCGTGCTGGCGGCGCTTTACGAGAGCTGGTCGCTGCCGCTTGCGATCATCCTGATCGTGCCTCTATGCCTGCTGTCCGCGATCGGCGGCACCTGGCTCGTCAACACGATTCACGGGCTGTGGCTGGCGCTATCGCCGCCGCCATTTGCGCCGACCTTCCTCGACAACAATATCTTCACCAAGATCGGGCTTGCGGTGCTGATCGGCCTCGCCTGCAAGAATGCGATCCTGATCGTCGAGTTCGCTCGCGACCTCGAGGGACAGGGCAAGGGCATCGTCGAAGCGGCGATCGAGGCCTGCCGCCTGCGCCTGCGCCCGATCCTGATGACGAGCTTCGCATTCATAGCGGGCGTGATTCCGCTCGTGCTGGCTTCCGGCGCCGGCGCCGAGGTGCGCTACGTCATGGGCATCACGGTGATCTCGGGCATGCTTGGCGTGACCTTCTTCGGGCTGTTCTTCACGCCGGTGTTCTATGTCGTGCTCCGCAAGTTCGTGACGCGGAGCGAAGAGCGGCGCAGCGCGCGCCTCGCAGCGGAAGGCGGCCAGCATGCTTAAGGCCGCATTCACCGGTTTGGCGCTCGCGCTGCTCGCGGCCTGCACGGTCGGTCCGCGGCATGTGGTGCCCGAGGTGCCGCTGCCGTCGGCATTCGACCAGTCCACGACCGAGGCGACACAGCAATCCGTCGTCCCGAAGGTCTGGTCGGGATTCGGCAGCGCGGAACTCGACGCCCTGATCGTGCGGGCTCTCGAGGCCAACACGACCATCGCCCAGGCAGCGGCACGGCTGGCGGAGACCCGCGCGTTGTCTGGCCTGGCGATCTACAGCTGGTTCCCGACCATAACCGTGGAAGCCGACCAGAACAAAAGCCAGTTCAGCGGCCAGGATCCCTTCTCGACACCCGGCAATTTCGAGACCTGGCGCGCGGGCTTCGACGCAACGTGGGAGATCGACCTGTTCGGCGGACTGCGCAACGAGCAGCGTTCGATCGATCGGCGCGCCCAGGCCGACGCAGCGGCGCTCGCGGATGCGAGGTTGTCCATCATCGCGGAAACGGCCCAGGCATGGTTCGCGCTGGTCGGCGCGCGCGAGCGGCTCGCATTGCAGCGCAGGCAGCTGGCGATCCTCGAGGAAAACGTCGCGATCATGCAGGCGCGCGTGGATGCGGGTAGCTCGAATGCGCTCGACCTGCAGCGCGCGATCACGCAGGCGCGCAGCCTCGCCGCCCTGGTGCCCGACTCCGAGGCCGAGGTCGTGCGCCAGGAGCAGCGGCTCGCGGTCCTGACGGCATGGACCGTCGGTGAATTGCGCGCGCACTTGTCGGAGCGGGCGACGATCCCGGAACTCCCCGTGTTGGTCGCGACCGGGACCCCGGAGGAATGGATGAAGCGCCGCCCGGATATTCGCGAGGCGGAGCGCCTGCTTGCGGCGGCAACTTCCGACGTCGGCGATGAGATCGCGGATTACTTTCCAAAGCTCAACCTGGTCGGAGAATTCGGTTGGACGTCGGACAGGCGCGAGGCGCTCGGCGAATCGGAAACCGAGCGCTGGTTCTACGGACCTTCGCTGACCTGGAGCTTCCTCGACTTCGGCCGCGTGCGCCAGTATGTCAAGGCTGCAGAAGCGCGCCGCGATGGTGCCATCGCCCAGTACCAGGAGACCATCCTGCGCGCGCTCGAGGAAACCGAAAACGCGCTCGCGGGATTCCGCGCAGCGAATCAGTCCGAGGACGAGTTGCGGGCCGCGGCCGCCGCCGCAACCGAAGCCGCGAGGCTCTCGAAGATGCGCTACGACGTGGGCGCCGCCGACTACCTGACGCTGCTCGATGCCGAGCGCACGATGCTCGATCTCGAGGACCGGCACGTGCAGGCCGAATCTCGCCGCGCGACCGCCCTCGCCGCGCTCTACAAGGCGCTTGCCGGCGACCTGTAGCCAGAAAACGCGCGCATCGCGCACCAGACGGCAAGCGCGGCCAGCAGGTGCTTCAGGCTGTGGCCGCTCAGATAGCCGGTCGCAGCGAAGATTGGCCCATCGAAGTGCTCGGCCAGTTTGGCGGCGACATAGATTGCGAGCGTCGACCAGAGCCAGTCCGCACGCAGCCCGCGCCCACTGAATGACAGCAGCATCAGCGGTATCAGGAGCATCGGCAGGAACTGCACGATCGCATAGGGGCGCAGGTCGCCACGGCCTGCCAGTTCGGACCAGTGCCACCAGGCGACGGACCCCACGCCCAGGATGACGAGCGGCCACAACAGGATCTGTCCGAACCGCTCCGAGACGCGGTCCTGAATCACCGCCGAGAAGAGCGCCATGAACGCGACCGTCATCGGCAGCCGGTCCCAGACCAGCGCTGGCGTCGATGGCGCGAAGTGATAGTAGCCGGAGCCGACTCCCACGAGCGCTGCGCCGACACACAACACGATGTAGTGCGGACGCAAGGCCGCGACCGACAGGCGCGACAGCCGGGCAAGACCCATCATGCCGATGACCAGGAACGGGAGGTTGGTCGTCACATTCCAGAAGTTCGCGATGCCGAATCGCGGGTTGCGGTCCGCAAACGCGTGATAGGCAGGATCCTGCGGAATCGGATCGAGCAGGCATACGCCGATGATCGCCAACGCGCCGACGCCGCCGACCACAAATCTGTGGTCAGGCGGGGAGGTTCTGCCACTCACAAGACGCCTTTACTCGCCGCGCTCCATACTCTTGATCTCGCCATCGACAATCGTCACGATCATCGCGAACGACTGGCTGCCGCGGTCATAGGTCCAGGTCTCGATCGTGGACGTGCCGACCCGGTTGCGTCCGCCGGCGACCGTCGCCGCATAGACGTCGACAACTT
Source organism: Steroidobacteraceae bacterium (assembly GCA_049298915.1). GTDB lineage: Bacteria > Pseudomonadota > Gammaproteobacteria > Steroidobacterales > Steroidobacteraceae > SCUD01. The sequence goes on from JBAQWM010000372.1 coordinate 3,876, forward strand.
TCGATTCCTTCGTCGTGGGCTCGCCGCATTTTTGCAGCAGCTCGTCGACGCTCATGTCCTCCGACGCGATCCACTGGCCGCAGCGAAACGTCTCGGCGGCAGCAGGCTGCACGGCGAACAATGCGCTGATCAGGCAAAGCAGGGGCAATCTGGAACGGCTGTTCATGGCAGGTCACTCCAGCAGGAATTGGCGCGCCCGGCGGGAGTCGAACCCACGACCTACGGCTTCGGAGACCGTCACTCTATCCAGCTGAGCTACGGGCGCGTTGTCCGGTGCTTGCGCCGGTGGCGGTCCCACCGGCATAGGAACTAAGGTGTGATTTTAGCGGCCGCGACAGCCAAGCGTCCAATGCGCCTATCGTCGCTCAAGGCCACCCCGGTATAATCCCGCATTCCAGTTGTTTTCTTCGCGAGAGCAGTACCTTGGCCAAGCCAGACCGTCATTTCATCAACGTTTTCAGCGCCGTGCTCGGAATCCTGATCGCAATCTCGCTGCTGCTGATCGGTGTTTCGCGGTTCGTGGACAGTGGCCCGAAAGGCGCCCGGGATGTCGATGATCCATTGATGCAGGCCGAGGCGCACGAGCGGATCAAGCCATTCGGCCAGGTGGCGGTCGCCGGCAGCGACAATTCCGCGCTTGCAGTCGAAATCCCGCCCGCCGCAGATACATCATCCGCGCCAGCCGGTGAAACCCCTGTCGTTGCGGCGAAGCCGGCCGATGGCAAGGCGACCTATGAAATGGCCTGCATCATCTGCCACGGGGCCGGCATCGCCGGCGCACCGAAGGTCGGTGACCAGGCCGCGTGGGCAGCGCGCATTGCGCAGGGCATGCCGACGCTCCACAAGCACGCGCTCCAGGGCTTTCAGGGAACAACGGGCGTGATGCCCGCGAAAGGCGGTCGCGTGGACCTGTCGGACGCTGCCGTCACGGCGGCGACCGAGTACATGGTGTCGCTGAGCCGCTAGCCGGCTGTAGGCAGTCAACCCGTCGCGATCAGCGGCTCGCGGTCGAGTCGCCGGTAACCGGATGCTCGTTACCACCGATGAAGCGAAACGCCGCCGAGTCGCACGTCGAAGGTGACTGCTCGTGATTATCCGGAATTCATCGTTAAGTCCGACAGCGCCTGACAAATCTATTGTCACGTCCAGACCAATAATCCCACTCTCTCCGAAAATAAATTTCGGCGATTTTGCCGCGGGAAAGCGCTATCAGTTGCCGTGATCCGGGCCGCATGTTAACAAGGTGACGGCCTGAGGGAATCGGCAATTACGGTGACAGACACGAGGCGTCATTTCGGCCTGTTTCCCGGCGTCTGCGTGATGCTGCTCGCGGGTTGCCAGGCTGGCGTATCGCCGGTCGAACCCATCCTGAGCTTTGCCACCGTCGAGATCGGCAACCAGGATCATCAGACCATCGCGATCGAGAGCCCTTCCAAATCACCTATCCTGGTCACGGTCAGCAGCCGCGATGTCGATGTGCGCGCCGCATTGGTGAATGCCGACGGCACGATCGGTGCGTTTGCTGATGCGCCAAATCGGCGCATGGGCATCGAAACGCTGCTGCTCGAAGCGCCACACGAAAATACGTTTTCCATCCGCATCGAGCGAAATGATTACGCACAAGCACGCGGCACCGTAGCCGTGGATGCAGCTGCTCTTCCCATTGCAAACGAAGCCGACCAGCGGCGACTGGATGCCGCCAGACTCGAGGCGAAAGCCAGTCTGCAATTCAGCGGCCCGAGCCAGGGCGTGGAGGCCGCCGGGGCTTTCGCAGCGGCCGCGAGGCTCTACAAGACTAACGGTGACGATCGAAGCGCGGGCATCGCCTTGCTGCATGCAGCGGGTGCCCGTTACCTGCGGCTCTCTGATTGGCAGGGCACAGCCGACCTGGCACAGTGGGCCGGACGCGCGCTCGATGAAGGCGATGCCCCGGAGTTCTCTGCGTTCGCGCTACGTGTCGAGGGCGCGGCACTCGATCAACTGGCGGATACACTCGACGAATCCGGAGTACGTGAAGAAATCGTTGCAAGCGCGAGGAAAAAGCTGAGTAAGGCAGCCGAGCGGTTTTCGAAGCTGGGAATGCCTTACGAAGCTGGTTATGCGTTGAACTATCGGGGTGTTTCCTACCAGAACGGCGGCGAACGCAACCTGGCGCGCGCGGATTTCGAGCAAGCGCTCGGCCTGTTCCGCAAGGTTGGAGACAGGCCTGCCCAGGCGCTTTCCTTGCAAAGCCTTGCGACCCTCAGTCATGAGGAAGGACGGCTCGCGGATGCCATGCGTGAATTCGATGCGGCGCTCGCGTTCATTCCCCGTGAAGAAAACCTGGAGAATTACGCCCACACCCTGCACAACAGTGCGAGACCCCTGCAGGTCCTAGGTCGCTTTGATGAGGCGATTGCGCGGTATTACGAGGCTGGCCAGATTCTCCACCAGCTCGGCGACCGCGATGGAGAAGCGCGGGCATTGCATGGCATGGGCATTTCACTTCGGTATGCCGGCGAGCCGGAGCGTGCGAAGAATTTCCTGATCGCCGCGATCGATCTGCGCGGCGCGACCGGGTCCAGACGCGAGCAGGCATTTTCTCTATCCGCACTCGGTCAGATTGAGCGCGATGAGGGGCACATCGCCAAGGCGATCGCGATCCATCGGGAGGCAGCCGCACAAGTCAATGTGCCGAATGATCGTGCCGTCACTCTGCACGCACTCGCACAGGATCTTGCTGCTGCAGGGGTCCTTGAGGCGGGCCGCCGGGTCCTTGACGAGATGCTGGCGCTCGACTTGCCGCGAACTCATCGTTACATCGGTCTTGCCCAGCTCGAACTGGGCGCGCTCGAATCACTCGAAGGGAATGCCAAAGCTTCGGATGAAGCGTTTGCACGCGCGCTTGCCGTTCACAAGGCCAATGGTTCGGAACTCGAACAAGCTCGCACACTCTATCGGCGCGCCGAAGCAAAGTTGAGAATCAACGATACTCGTGCCGCGCTCGCGGATACCGCAAATGCCTTGCGGCTATTTGATGACGTCAGCCTGCAGGGTACCCAGGCGGAAGGCCGTGCCGCATTCCGGACGACATACCGTGGCGCAGTGGAGCTGCGGATCTCGGCCTTCCTGGCCGAAGCGGAGGTGGCGCAACGAAATGGCGATGCGCTCCTGGCGCAGCGGAACTTGCGGCAAGCATTTTCAGCCAGTGACAGGGCGCGGGCCCAACTGCTGACGGACGCCCGGGCGTTGGCTTTCAATGCCCGTAACGCAGCTCCCGAATTGCTGGCGCGGCGCAATGAGATCTATGAGCTGCTGGCTGGCAAGCGCCAGCGTCAGGAGCGCTTGCTGGATGCGACTGTGCCGGACTCGACGCAACTGGCATCGCTCAGCAAAGACATCGCGTTGTTGCGCGCGGAAGCCACACTGCTGGAAAGCCGCCTTGCGAAGTCGCAGGCTTCGCCGGGCGGATCGAAGGCGCCTGATGCCGACGCGCTGATTGATGCGGCACCCCGAATTCAACAGCTAGCCGAGTATTTTCTCGGCAACGAGCACAGTTGGCTGTTCGAGATCCGCGACGGCGTGGTGACGGTCCACAATCTTCCGGATCACGGTGAGATCGAATCCCTTGCCCGCCAGTTGCATGTCGCCTGGCGGTCCCCTGCAAAGGCGAAGGGAAACCGCGCGGCCATCAGCCACCAGCTCGCCGCTTCAATTTTCGGGCCGCTAACAAAGCCGATTCCTGGAGAGACGCTGTTGGTCATTCCGGATGGCGCATTGCATCTCGTGCCGATGGCGCTACTGGCCCGGCAGACCTGGCCTGAAATGCAGCCAGGCTCAGCAATCGTGATCCCCTCCCTGTCTGCGACGAGAGCTGTGCCCCATGGCCAGGATTCTACTGCCGGCAAGTCGCTTGCCGTGGTCGCTGACCCGATCTATGCGCCAAGCGATTCGCGCATCCGGCTTGCTTTGAGGCAGCCAGCGGCGACAGGCGCCGCGCCAGTCACACGGAGCACTCGCGACTTGAATTCATTGCAAAGGCTGCCTGCCACTGCGGTCGAGGCAAGCGACCTGCTTGCGTTGATGAGCAAGCCATCGGAAACACTGGCTTTGATCGGTCCGGATGCCAGTCGCGAGCGCGTTACATCTGCGCACCTGGATCAGTACCGGATTGTGCACTTCGCAACCCACGCGCTGGCGGACAGCCAGGACCCCGCGCTCGCGACGCTAGCCCTGTCGCGGTATGACGTCGACGGCAAGTCTATCAATGGCGCTTTGCGACTCTACGACATCACGCAGTTGCATCTGAATGCTGATCTCGTCGTCCTGAGCGGCTGTGACACGGCTTTGGGGCGCGAGATCGCGGGTGAAGGTCCGATCGGGTTGTCGCAGGCTTTTTTGCGCTCCGGCGCGCAGACCGTTGTCTCGACACTCTGGCAGGTGCCAGACACGTCAACCGCCGCCCTGATGCGCGAGTTCTATCGGCAGCTGCTCACGAACCAGCGTGACGCCCCGGTTGCATTGCAGCTCGCCCAAGACTACCTGCGCCGGCAGCCCCGGTGGTCTGACCCGTACTACTGGGCGGGGTTTCAGCTGATTTCGAAGGCCCGGTTTAATCGTAAGGACAAGGTCTAATGACTGGAGGAGTCGCTATGGATGCTGATCTGTTTGTCGCCAAGTGGACGATGATTATTTATGACAAGCCAAATCAAGGGCCACCGCAGCCCTGGAAGGACGGTATACCCTTGGGCAGCTCCTTCGAGATATCCAAGGACCAGTTTGGTGGCTACTGGTACCTGCCGAGTCCGGAGCTGAAGGCGCCGATGAACCAGCCCAGGAGGCTCGGGATCAGCAAGGAAAAACACGGCGAATTTGATGTCGGAACGTTGATTGACGACACGATGTTCGCGGACTTCGGCGGAAAGGTGGGTGTGCTTTTCTTCGCGCTCAATGTAATCGACAACAAGCGGCGGATCATTTCGCTGTCACAGTCGCATGGCGGCTCGCACGGCGTTGACAACTGAGACCGGAGTGGACACCGTGCCAACCACACCTGCTTCCGCGCCGGAATTCGGCTCCGACGCGTCGTTGTTGCAGCTGCGCTCCGGTGTCCTGTTCCTCTTGAACCGCGTGGTTCGAGAGCCTTGGCTCGCCGAAGACCTTTGCAATGAGACTTTTCGTGTCGTCCTCGAGCGGCTGCGGCGGCAGCCGCTCGAGCATCCGGGCAAATTGGCCTCCTACCTGGCCCAAACAGCGCGCAATCTGGCGATCGCGGATCGACGCAGGACCAGCCGTCGTCAGACGGTGACCGGCGAGCAGTCCGCTATCGACGACTTTGCAGACGAGAAGTCGGATCCGAGTGTGAAGCTGGAGTCGCAGAGCCGTGCCAATGCAATCCGCAAAGTCCTGAACGGGCTGCCGAACCTGAGAGATCGGCAGTTGCTCGTGCGCCTTTACCTTTACGACGAGGACAAGGCTTCGATCTGCCGGGATCTCCATTTAACGGAGGAGCATTTCAACCGGGTCGTTTACCGGGCTCGCGAGAGATTTCGGATTTTGCTAGACAAACGCTTCGATCGGCCAGATTTGCTGTGTCTGGCACTTGCGTAGCAATTCAAGCTGAGAGTACAGGCCGCCTCATGACAGATAGTAAGCAAGGAATCCAAGAAACGATTGACCGGTACTTGGCCAATCAACTGAGCGATGCGGAGCGTGAATTGGTCGAGACAACGATTGTCGGGGACCCGGATTTCCGGCACGAGGTCGAGTTGACGCAAGCGCTGCGTGACGGCCTGCATGAACTGCACAGGCAGGGCGAAGTGGCGCCGCTGCTGAGGCCCAGGAGCTGGATGTGGCGCCGTTCGCCGTTCGCGATCGCTGCGGCGGTTCTCGCGCTTGCGATCGGTGTCGGGACCCTCCTCTTCTTTGACCGCATGGACAGCATGCCGGAAGAGCTGGTCGTGGCTTCGCTCCATTTCGAGCGCACCCGGGGCGCTGGCGCGGGACCAGATGTCGTCTGGCAGCGCACTGATGCGCCGACATTGCTGGAAATGCGCTTCGACGTCGGCCTGGCGCCGGCGCCCAGCTACAGTGTTCTCATCGAGCGCATCGGGTCGGGGACCGGCACCACGGTCTTCACGGCGGCGTCTGTCGGCATCGGCCTGGATGGGCTACTGGCGCTCTCCATCAAATCAGGCTTGTTCGAGCCGGGGGACTACCGCATCCGCCTGGAGCCTCAACCGGCGAGCCAGAATAGCCCGGAGCCCGTCACTTACGCGTTGCGGATCGCGGGCTGACACCGCGTCTGGTGTAGCGCAGCGTGGCGGATTGAGATCGCTTCCTCGATCCATTCGTCCATGTAGGTCTTGATGTACGTGTGCACTTCCTCGCTCGTGATGTAGGGCGGATCGTAGGTCTTGACGAGACTTGACAGCCTATCGAACCCGCCGCTGATGGTGATCCTGTCGAAGGGGTTGGCCCCTTTGGCAGACTGGTTGCCGGTGCGATTCTTCAGGTTGTGGACGTAGATTCCGACGACGCCCTTGCCTTCGTTCCAGGCTTGCCGGACTTCGTGATTGATCCACATGCGCCCGGCGGTCGCCGGGCCGATCAAGACCACAACACAAGTCCTTTCGGCTAGCTGCTCGCTGATCCAGCGTTTGATGGCGTTTTCGCCACCCTTGGTGATGATTTCCCATTCCTTGTCCGAAACCGGGGCGTTGCAGTCGACGACGCCGGAACTGCGGACCTGGAACGCCCGCCAGTAGTCCAGTTTGTGGTGAAAGCTGAGGAGGACTTTGCGGCTCACAGGGACTCCCGACCCCGGCCTCACCGCTTACGAATCCATGGGGTCAGTAATCTCTGCCGCGAGGGGGCGGAAAATCTCACCCTGGGGAGGATTTTTTGAAGATCGAGATTCCCACAGTACCCCGGTTCTGTGGTCCCGTAAGCTCCCCCGTTAAGCACACAGCTTGGAACTAGACTCAGCCGGCAGACTCATCCCGTTGCAATGAGCGGCTCGCGGTCGAGTCGCCGGTAACCGATCGCTTCGGACAGCTCCGCCACACCCACGCCCTCCTGATCCGCGAGATCCGCAATGGTCCGCGCGACCCGCTGCACGCGATGGCAGGCGCGCGCCGAGAGCCCGAGCCGCCGCGCGGCCGACTCCAGTAGTCCATGCTCGCGGCTGCCGAGCTGGCAGGCGCCCTGCAATGCCGCGGCATCCAGCCCTGAATTGAGCGCACCACGCCGTCGCTGCCGCTCGCGCGCCTTCAGCACCCGCGCCGCAATCGCTCTGGTGCCCTCCGGCGCCTGCGCTGACCCGCGCAGCATTGCATATGGCAGGCGCGGCACTTCCACATGCATGTCGACGCGATCGAGCAATGGCCCCGAGAGCTTTGCCAGGTAGCGGCGGATCTGCTGCGGGGTGCAGCGGCAGCGGCCATCGGGATCGCCGGCATAACCGCAGGGACAGGGATTCATCGCCGCGACCAGCTGGAATCGTGCCGGAAAATGACCGCGCCAGCTTGCCCGCGCGACGCTGACACTGCCGGATTCGAGCGGCTCGCGCAGTGCCTCGAGCACGTCGCGGTGGAATTCAGGCAACTCGTCGAGAAACAGCACGCCATGATGCGCGAGCGAAATTTCGCCCGGGTTGAGCCGCCCGCCCCCGCCGATGACGGCGGCTGCGGAGGCGCCGTGATGCGGGGCGCGAAACGGCCGGCGCCGCCATTCCGCGATCGGCAGCGGGCTGCGGCTGAGTGAATGCAGCATCGCGCATTCGAGCGCCTCGTGGTCGCCGAGAGCAGGCAGCAGGCCCGGCAGCCGCTGCGCCAGCATGCTCTTGCCAGAAC
>JBAQWM010000373.1:0-8970 GCA_049298915.1 Steroidobacteraceae bacterium
CAGTTACGCGGTGCAGAAGATCGAGCAGCAGCTCGACGTGAAGCTCTTCGAGATCCGCGGCCGCAAGGCCGAGCTCACACCGGCCGGGCAGGTGCTCCACCGGCGCGCGCAGCTACTGCTGGAGCGCGCCGCCTCGCTCGAGCGCGGGGCAGCGAGTTTCGCCGCCGGCTGGGAGCCCGAAGTGAGTCTCGCCGTCGAGGTCCTGTTTCCAACCTGGGTGGCGTTGCGCTCGCTCGATCGCTTCGCCAGGGAGCGCCCCGAGATCCGCGTGCAGCTGTATGAGACCGTTCTCGGCGGAACCGACGAGGCGCTGCAGGAACGACGCGTCGATTTCGCAATCGTCGATTCCATCCCCCAGGGATTCTTCGGCACCGCGCTGATGCGCGCGCGCCTGATCCCTGCGGCAAACCCCGATCACCCGCTGCATCAACTGGGCCGGCCGGTGACACCGGATGACCTGCGCGAGCATCGCCAGTTGATCATCCGCGACACCGCCCAGCAGCATAAACGCGATGCCGGCGGCTGGCAGCGCGCCGAACAGCGCTGGACCGTCTCGCACAAGGCAACGCAGATCGCCGCTGCCTGCATGGGGCTCGGATTCGCGTGGTTTGCCGAGGAGACGATCCAGCGCGAACTCGAGGCCGGCTACCTCAAGGAGCTACCGATGCAGGAGGGCGGCGAGCGCTTCGGCGAGCTCTACCTGGTCTTTGCCGATACCGAGAATCCCGGCAAGGCGGCGTCGAGGCTCGCGGAGATCTTGCGGGAGGATGTCGCGAAGTTGTGCCGGGAACACAATAAGTGATCAATCCGTCGGCGCCAGGAAACCCAGCTCCCTCGCGAATACGATCGCCTGCGTGCGGGGCCACACGCCGAGCTTGTCAAAGACCTTGGATTCGTTATTGCGGACCGTCTTGACGGCGATCTACACCGGCTGCGCTACGCTGCCCGCCGCTTTTCCGCGCCAAATCAGTCAATTGGCAGCACGCTCGATCACGTCTGTCGACCGAACCCTTCAGCCTCCGTTCATGTCCAATGTGGGTAAGATGGACTCGCCATGAAGCTGCGCACAACCCTGCTGCTTCTCGCGCTCGCGGCACCGGGCCTCGTCTGGTGCCAGAGCGTCGATCCGCCCGGGCGCCTTGCGCACCTCGCTTATGTCGAAGGCCGGGTGACCTTCACAAGCGCACAGGAACGCGCAATCTCCACCCTCCCCGACCGGCCGCTCGCTCCCGGCGATCGCATCAATACCGGGCCCGGCGGCCGGGCCGAACTCGCCTTCGGCAGCGCCACGATCCATCTCGACGAGGAGAGCACGCTAGCCATCGTCGAACTCGACGAGCAGACCGTCCGGCTCGATCTCAGCGCCGGCGCCGTGAGCCTGAACTTGCGGGAACTGCTCGAGGACGAGACCTTCGAGATCGAAACACCCAATGCCGACATCGCGCTCATCGAGCCGGGCGAATATCGCGTGGACGTCGATGCGGATGATGCGAGTGTCCTCACCGTGCGTGGCGGCGTGGCGGAAATCGCGACGGCCGGCGGCCCGGTGCGCATCGCGGGCGATCAGCGCGCGCGGCTGGAAGGGCGCGATGCGATCGCCCGTCTCGAGACGCCGCGGCCCGCGGATGAGTTCGACGAGTGGGTCCTGAATCGCGAGGTACGGGTCGCCGACGCGGAGCCTGCGCGTTTCACGCCGTATGAAGGCGAGGAATACGAGGAACTCGAGCGCTACGGCGAGTGGTATGACGAGCCGCGCTACGGGCGTGTGTGGATGCCGGCGTACGGCTATTCGGACTGGTCGCCGTACTACGGTGGCCACTGGCAACAGGTCGGATTCGGCTGGGGCTGGTACGACCCCGCGCCCTGGGGATACAACACACACTACAACGGCCGCTGGACCTATCTGCGTGACCGCAATCGCTGGTGCTGGGTGCCAACGCGCGCACAACCACGGCACCATGCACGCGACACCCGGCCGTTCGTGCACCCGCGTCGCCACGCCCCGGAACGCGCGCGACCCGACGCGTCCGAGCGAACCGCAAACACGCGGCAGGCCGACGAGGATCGCATTCCGCGCATTCCGCGCGGCGGCAATCGCGAACCGCGCCCATCACAACCGGTTGCGGCACCGCCGCCGGATGCCGGAGCGACGATGCCCCCAGCGCGCACCGAACCTGCGCGACCGGAGCGGACGTCGGACAAGGCGCAGAATAGGCGCGAGTATGGCGCGCGGCCGGAGCCCTAGCGCGCATCCAGAACAGGCGCCTTGACTGGAGCGACTACGCCCAGAGCCGCATGGCGGCAATCGTCAGGCCGAAGCCGGCGATCTACGCCAGTTCCAAATGACTACGACAAATCGGGACCACGTCAATATCCGGGCGCTTATGTCCACCCGCCCTACACCCCGGCGCCTTGAGGCCTGCTAAAATTTGCAGATCTGGAGTTGGACGGCCGTGACCTCGGGGAGGGTCAGGGCATGAAGCTGGCAAAATCGCGATGGATCGCGGTCCTGCTCGTCACGCTACTGCAAGCCTGCGGCGGCGGTGGCGGTAACTCGGGCGGCCCTCCCGCTGGCCCCAATCGCGCGCCGACCGTGGGCCTGGCGCTGAGCGATCAGCGACTCATCGGCTTCCACCCATTCAATTTTGACGTCAGCCAGGGTGGCAGGTCATTTACCGACCCCGATGGCGACCGCCTGACTTACGAGATCGCGTTTACAAACCCGGCACCGCCCGGACTCTCCATCAATGGAACCGTCATTTCAGGTACGCCCACGACGCCGGGCTCTTTCAGCGCCACCATCAGGGTTACCGACGGGCGCGGCGGTGAGATTCTCGCAGGAATTCTGATCGACGTCGTCGCGAACAGTCCGCCGGTTGTCGTAAACGCCAATACGGACCGGGTATTGTCCGTCACCGATTTCTTCGATCGCGAGGTGACGCTGGGCGGCACCGTCTTCACCGATGCCGATGGCGACCGCCTCACCTACCAGGTGATGTTTGCGGCCGCCGATCGCGGGCTTTCCATCGTCGGCACACGCGTCAGTGGCATGATGAATTCCGCCGGGCTGGTCCGTGTCCGCGTCATCGCGCGTGATGGCTTCGGCGGCGAGGCGGAGGACGCATTTTCGGTCGCACTGCCGTCTTCCATAGCCTCGGTACCGAACTTGCCGTCGCCGTCCTATGTCTACGCCGACGAAGAACTGAACCTGCCCTATCTCTACCAGCTGTCACGACAGATCCGCATTCCGTTCCAAGACACGACTACTGCCGCCAACGCGCCGACCAATGCCGGCGCCACGCTGGGGCGCGTGCTCTTCTACGACAAGCGTCTTTCGATCACCAATACGGTGGCGTGTGCTTCATGTCACCTGCAGGCAAACGGATTCGCAAGTTTCGTGCGATTCAGCTTTGGTACCCAGGAGACGCTGCAGACCCGCAATGCCATGAGCCTCGGCAACGTACGCTACAACGGGGTGGATCTTTTCTTCTGGGACGAAAGAGTCAACACGCTAGAAGCCCTTATCCCGATTCCCATTCAGAACCCCATCGAGCTCGGCAATCCGATGGAACTGCTCCTGCCAAAACTGGCGGCTACAGCATTCTATCCACCGCTTTTCGAAGCGGCGTTCGGCAGTCCCGAGTTCACAAGCGATCGGATCGCCAGGGCGATTTCCCAGTTCCTGCGCGCCATGATCTCCTACCGGGCGAAGTCCGATCAGGCATTTCTGGTGAGATTCGAGGGCGATATTCCGGATCCTTCGCTTGTGTTCAACGCGCAGGAGTTACGGGGCCTGCAGGTCGCCTCGGAAAGTGGCTGTTTCGGCTGCCATGCCAACGACGTGCTAATCGTCGTCGGAGCGCGCAATAATGGGCTCGATCTCGTGTTCACGGATCCCGGAGTCGGGCGCGGACAGTTCCGGCCCCCGTCGCTCAAGAACATCCGCGTCACCGCCCCCTACATGCACGATGGCCGCCTCGCGACGCTGCGGGAGGTCATCAATTTCTACGATCAAGGCGTCCAGGATACGCCGCACCTCGACTCGCTCCTGCGCGACCCGTTGACCCAAATGCCGCGCAGACTGAACCTGAGCGCGGAAGACAAGGACGCCCTGGAGGCCTTTCTCGACACACTCACCGACAATGCGTTTTTGACGGATCCGAGATTCTCAGATCCTTTCCCGGAATGAGTCTCGCAATTGCCGCGGTTGGCGCTACGCCCAGAGCCGCATGGCGGCGATCGTCAGGCCGAAACCCGCGACCATCATCGAGCCGAGGCAGCGGTTCTCCATGTCGCGCTCCATCGCATCCACGACCGCCCGCGCTTTGTCGGGCGGGACGTTGTAGAAGTAATCCTTGCAGCGCGCCAGGAATGCGAGCATCCGGTCATATGTAAAAGTCGAAGTTGAAACCGAGCGCCGCTCGCACCCTGGCTCACCCCTCGACCCACCCCCTGATCTACGATGCTTGCGACATTCTTCGACCAGCCGGCCACCGACCCGGGAGATTCGCATGCCAAATTACGAACCGATATTGGCGCCCGTCTATCCCTCCATCGGATTCGATGAACTCGGTCGCCTGCTGCGCGAAGCCGGCTACGACATTGAAGCCATCGCCCAGAATCCGCGGCCGGCGTATCGCATGCTCACCAAGCCGGGATTCACGATTGAACTGACCACCCCATTCAACCTGCGTCCGGGCGAGTATGGAGTCATCCATCTCTGGGCGCGCATGCCTCTCCCGCCGCGCATCCTCGCGGACGTACTCCGCGAGATGCCGTTGCAATGCGGTTTCGCTCATCTGCTGACCGACCAACGGGGCAATCTCGTCATGTGCCAGCACGTGGTCGTGGCCGGCGGCATCACCGCCCATTACCTTCGTGCCCAGTTCTGGTACTGGCGCAAAGACCTGGAGCAAGTGTGCCAGGAAGTTCGGAGATCCCTGGCGCCGAGCACGGGGTGGAGGCTGCATTGACTACCATCATTCCGCACCAATTTCGACGCGCACCATGCAAATCCGCCATCTCCCTCCGGAAAGGCCGATCGATCACGAATCCTTGTCAGGATCCGCGGTGAACCCGATCGGTCGCGACTTCGCCGGTGCTGGTCGCGGCCGCTGTCTAAGGTCACAAATTTGTGACCTTAAAGATTTCCACTCTTCAGCTGAATCCGCCGACCTGAGTGATGCCGTTCCTAGCGCGCCTCCGGAAACAGCCCGGGCAACCAGCGCCCGGCAAGCGATGCAGGGAATCCAATCCTGAGTGGCGCACGGATCTGTTCTGACACGATGACACCTGCATCGATCAATGCGGCAACCACACGCCTGGCCTGGCGCTCGCCCGTGCCAAGCAATTCGCCAACATCACTACGCGGCAACTCACCGCGATACAGCACCGCCTCCAGAACCAGGCCCGCTTTCGCCGGGAGCCGGCCTGAACGGGTTTCCTCCGTTGCCCAGATCTGGATCCGATCGCGCAGGCGGCCCGGTTGGACGAGCGCCTCCATGAACCGAACCTGGTCGATACACACTTCCAGGAAGAAGTGGCTAAAGTCCGTGAGCGCCCTCTCGCTAAGGCTGCCACGTCCGTCCATTTCGCCCTGCCGCGGCTGATCGCAGGCAATCAATTGGTCCTTGTAGGCCCGCTCCTGCCTGGCAAGCCCACGGGCAATCGACCAGATACCGCCGCTGTCGAGCGCACCGAGATACATCGCATGCGACATCAGGCGTGCGACTCTTCCATTTCCATCCAGGAACGGGTGAATCCACAGCAGCCGGTGATGTGCGGCCGCGGCCGCCAGAATCAGTTCCGCGCGGCCAAGTTCCGAATATGCTTCTTCAAATCTGACCAGAAATCTGGGCACAGCCCCGGAGCTGACGGCAACATGCCGCCCCACCTTGACATCGCGCGTGCGCAAGACCCCTGGTTCGACCCGGATGCGTTCATGGGTATCGGGGTCTTCGATCCAAAGTAGCTCGTCCGGCAGAAGTTCACCGAATCGCCGGTGGATCTCGCAGATGCCATCGCGACTCATCGCGCGGCCTTTCAGTGCCCCCGCGTCGATCCACTGCTGCACCGACACATGCGCCCGTGCCTCGAGCTGCAGGTTCCGCTTGCGTGGCTCACTGCTGTAGTCGCTGCGCATGGCGCGTTCGATGTCGACCGGGTGCGTGTTGTGCCCCTCGATCAGGTTCGAGTAGTAGCAGTTCATCGCTCGGACCAGATTGGCTAGCGCGCCCACGACTCCTTCTGGCAGGCTGCGCCGGAACCCGGCTGAGCGGGCCGCCAGATCAACGGCCAGTTCGGTCAGTTCCGTGCGGTGCTCGGATCCTTCCGCCAGGCGTAGAGGTTCCATCAAGGCGATGTTTTCGCCCCGATCGATGACCGTTAAAATGTCCGCTTTCATGTCCGGTTATTAGGTATATGTATATCCTTATATATCAGGCTATTATTGATACTACAAGAAACATTATGACCTCTAGAATGACCGGTCTATTTGGGGCGATTTCGACCCCTGCGCGATAGATAGCTGCCGGCGTTACTAAAGAAAACGCCATTGAACTCCAATAGGGCTGGCCGTGCAGTTGCCGTTCATCGTTCCTTGGCGAGATCGGCAGTGAACCCGATCGGTCGTGTCTTCGCGGCGGGCGGGCTGTTCAGTGCGGCCCCGGCCACTATCTAAAGAGCTGCCAAGTACGCATCCAGCAGCACCCGCTGCCCGCGCAGCACCAGGATGCGCCACCGGCGATACGAATCTCGCGAATCGGGTGCACGGACCAATCCTCCGCGTAGTCCATCATGTCAAAGAACGCAATCGGCTTCCCGTTCAAGTCATAGAAGACGGTCAACCTCGTCAGCTTTGGAATGTCGGAGCCGGGCCTGCTCCAGTCGTCACGGCCCGATCAAGGTCACCTGCGAGCGACCGTTTGCCTTGCGGCCTTGCGCGCGTAGATTCGCCTTCATGCGCCGGAGTAAAGTCCGGTCATGGGCCTGCGAGACCGCGAGTACATGCGACGCCCGGGATCAAACGGTGGGACGCCACCCTCGGGAGGTAGCGGGCTCAAGTTTCTGATGATCGCTGCCATCGCTGTTCCGCTCGCCTTCGGCGCGTGGAAGCTCTACAAAAGCGTCAGCAAGGAAATGATGCCCGGCGAAGGCGATCTTGTCGTCAATGTGAATACGGCTACCCAGCAGGAACTCGAGACGATTCCCGGCGTCGGCCCGGTACTCGCGCGGGACATTGTTCGCGGCCGCCCGTACCAAAGCATCGAAGAGCTTGATCGCGTGAAGGGTATTGGTACCTACACGTTGAACAGCATTCGGCCGTACGTGAAAGTCGAGGGCGAGACGGATCGACGCTGAGCCGCCCGGTCGCGTCGCGGCTGCGTGCGCTGGCGCCTACGCCCAGAGCCGCATGGCGGCGATCGTCAGGCCGAAACCCGCGACCATCATCGAGCCAAGCTTGACCGTTAAATTCAGTTCTGAAGCGGTGATATCGCGGGACAAATCGCTGCGCAGGGACTCAAACCTCTGGTCGACCAGCGCGAAGCGGTTCTCCATGTCTCGCCTGAGAATTTCCAGATCCTGCTTGGTCGCCAGCGTGGTGCCCATGTCGCGCTCCATCGCATCCACCACCGCCCGCGCTTTGTCGGGCGGGACATTGATGCTCACGAGGGCATCATACAGCGAGTACAGGTAGTTGATGGCTGGCACCAAGTTCCTGTGGGCGAGCATCGCACCCGTAAGAGTAAGTCGTTGATCCGAAAAGTCGTGCAAGCGTCCAGATTCTCGGACCAGCGCGCGGCATTCCGCCGGTGCTGGTTACGTCTTGACCCTCGCCTCAAGCAACACCAATCCGCGGTGATACTCCAGATACCGCCGCTGGTCCGGCGAAATGCCCATGCGCTTCAGGGATTCCCGGTGCGCTAGTCCTTGTCCAGATCCGCCGTGACGCCAATCGGTCGCGTCTTCGGCTTAGCCGGCGTCATCAGCGCGCGGATCGCCCTGTAGACCTCCTCGAACTGCCGGCGCGTTCTGACATCCAGCGTCGCGACAGATTTCTCTAGCGCCTCGAGCTTGCGGGTGAGCTCGGTGTTGGAGGTGAGGAGTTCGCGCAGTTTCACGAACGCGCGAACCACGTAAACAGACATTTCTACGGCGCGCGGACTGTTCAGGACCGTCGCAGCCATGATGGCGCCGTGTTCGGTGAAGGCGAGCGGCGGGAAGCGCAAGTTTCTGAACCTGCTCCAGGCGGTCGATTTGCGACCGGCTGCCGCGTAACTCACTGATTTCCAGTTGAAACACAAAGTCCGCCGGGAACTTCGCTCGATGCCGCCAAATCCGCATCCAGCAGCACCCGCTGCCCGCGGAGCACCAGGATGCGTTCTGCAATTCCCACCGGCTCATCCGTGCGAATCGATGATGACATCGACCACCATGTTTCCAGAGTGATCACGGCCCCGCCCGGTGCAAATCTGCCAGCTTGCCCGCTATTCCCGTTTGACCCTGTCATTTTTCGCCGTATAGGAGCCGGGTATTTTCGGCGTAATGGCGCCACTGAGCGCGGGCATCCCGGTGGTTCAAGGTTGCGGGTTTCTGGTGCCGTTGGCAACTTTGGCGCGTGCAGCGGCCGGTGCGAGCCGCGGCGCGCGGAACGATTCCCCGTCGAGCACCAGGCAGTAGGCGTTGTGGCGCAGGCGGTCGAGGGTGGCCGAGGCGAGCAGCCGATTGGCGGGGAAGGCCTGATCCCACTCGGCGAAGTCGAGATTGCTGGTGACGACGGTGGCGGCCTGTTCGTAGCGCTCGGCGATCAGGTCGTGCAGGTCTTCGTCGGCCGGGGGTCGCAGCGGCTTGAGGCCGAAGTCGTCGATGATGAGCAGCGGCACGCGTGCCAGGGTGGCGAGCTTGCGCTCGTAGCTGCCGGTGGCGCGGGCGGCGTTCAGGCTGGCGGTGAGTTGCGCGCAGGTGCTGAAC
>JBAQWM010000374.1:0-2162 GCA_049298915.1 Steroidobacteraceae bacterium
ATTCGAACCCTCGTACCAGCCTTGAGAGGATTGTCGTCATTCCGCACTGCATCATGATTTGGACGCCGGTGTCGCCACTCGACGGAATCCCCCGTACGCGAAAGCCCCGGCAAGCTTATGACAGTCCGCTTCGGACACACCTTCGCGCCGGGCGATTTCGTACCAACCATCTCTGACCGTCTGCTCCATCCGGCTGGCGATCCTTCGAGCCTCGTCCGGAGCAAGAAGAAAGCGCGCGCATTGCGAGAGCAGGTTTTCTGCATGCGCGTAGCGGCCCATATCACCACACGCCATCGCAAGGTCGCGGTGCTCAATGCTGATGGGTGTGGCCGGCGTGAGATCGTAGGCCGGGGAAAGTTTCCAGTCTTTGTTCATCGCGATGACTGCGTGATTGCGAGGATGATCGTCGATATTCGAGATCAGCGCGTTGAAGCACATGCGGTGAAAGAGTTCCGGCGCATCGATCTTTGGCTGTGCAGAAATGCGCCGCAATTCCTCGGCGAACAATACATAGGACCACCGGTCGCGATCATGTAGCGTGTCCCCCGCGCGCAGCAACGTCAGCGCGCTCAGCATACGCGCACGGCGGTAGCCGCCCGCAGTCTTGTCCCGATCAAAGCGCCTGATCAGTACAACGTCGCGTCCTCCAATCGTGACCAGCCGGCTCTGTGCGCTCTGCAGGCCGCATTCGCGCGCGAGTACGAGCATCGCATGCTCGACGCGCGCATGGTTCCACTTATCGTCTGCGCGATTGAATTTCGCGATCCAGAGTGCATCCCCGTCTTCGACGACTGATTTCGGACGAGCGCCCCCCATCGATGTGCCGATAAGCATCAGATCCTGGACCTGCGCCGCGTCCTGACTCTGCGGGAGTTCCTCATCGGCGACGATTGCATCAGCCAGCGTCTGAATGCGCGCAAGGTCCATCGCCCGATTGAACCTCCGGCGCGGCGCGGGAGGCTTCGCATTCAGACCGAAGCCGAGTGCGCCCGCCCGGTCATCCGGAGAGTTGAGGAGATAGTCGATTTCGCCGAGCTCTGTCTTGCCGCAGTGCTTTTCGATGACACGGCGACCCCAATAGTCGGGGCTTGCATCGCGCAGGGCACCGAACACACCCTTGAGAAGTCTCGTCTCGTATGTCTTTGTTCCAAGTTTGAGTGCGAGCGGATCGAGCGGGACAGCGCTCGCGCGCGCAAGATAACTGCGGCCATAAACGAACTTGCCACTCGCCACGCCGTGCCGGTCGGTTGCCAGCGCGAATTTTCCGGCGGCGACAAAATCCGTCTCGCCCGGCAGCGTGATATAGACAAAGCACTCGGTTGCGCCGTAATCAGAAGTCACTGCCAAGATCTCCTTTCACGGGCGGGCGTGCCCGCTTGCGCGAGGTTGTAAGGGCAAGGCCCTCGTCATCCCTCGCGGGATCGGCAAGCTCGCCTGTCTGGTCCAGCAGGTCATAGGCCCACAGCAGCGCGACATAGACGGCGGCGCTCGCCCCTGGCCTGCCTTTTTCTGCGTCCATGACGGCACGGCGGCCGGTGCCGATTTTCTCGGCGACCTCATCGATAGTCAGGTTGCGGCGTAGCCTCGCGGTGCGCAGGTTGGCTCCCAGGCGCTTGAGAGCCTGCTCAACGGCATAGGGTGGGGCGCTGGTCAGCGTGTTTTTCTTTGTCATGTGCTTTATATAGCAAGTAATATATCGTTACGTGCTTTAAAAAGCATAACCCTGGGGACGCGATCAGGCAAGCGAAAAGCCCTCTCCAAGCACTCAAGGCTCCGCACCGGGCTATAAAGTCCCAGTTTCCATTCTCTGGCTGTTACCCCATCGGGCATTGAACTTCTGCGCAAAATCCTCGGCGCGAAATCCCGCACTGGAATGGCTCTGTACAACAGCGAGCTGCTGCCGGGCCGTTCGCTTCTGTTATCGCGCAGGCTAAAGATACGATGTGCTCAAGATGCGCTCGCGAAACGCCATCCTTCAGGAACTCGCCCGCGAGGAGGCGAGGTTGGCAGAACTTGAGCGTGCGCGCGCAGTCAAGCGCGAAAGTATCGAATCGCTTCGCACGGAATTGGCTGCCGCCTACGCGGCGCCGCCGTCCCTTCCGTTGCCGCCGGCGCTGGACTGCAGGACGCCGCACACTCCGGCCGAGAAAGTGAGCCTGTTC
>JBAQWM010000375.1:0-35926 GCA_049298915.1 Steroidobacteraceae bacterium
GTCGAGCACGATGCGGAGGAAGTCGTCGGCAGCGTCACGACTGCGCTCGCCGAACTCGCACGCCTGGTGCCGGTCGAGCGCTGGGCCGCAGCCGGGTTCGCGGTACAACGCTCGAGTCTCGCCTGCTGGAATGCCGACGACGGACAACCACTCGCACCGATCATCTCCTGGCAGGACCGCCGCAATGCGACCTGGCTCAAGGGCCTGGCGCGCAAGGCCGATGAAGTGCATGAATTGACGGGCCTGCCGCTGTCGCCGCACTACGGCGCAAGCAAGTTGCGCTGGTGCCTGGACCACCTGCCGGAGGTGCGCGCAGCGGCCGCGCAGAGCGTGTTTCGGGCCGGGCCGCTCGCCAGCTACCTGCTGCATCGCCTGTTGAATGAGCGCCCGTTCCTGGCGGACGCGGCCAGCGCCGCCCGCACCCAGCTGTACTCGCCGTTCGAGCGCAACTGGGCGGATGAGCTGCTTGAACTCTTCGGGATACCCCGCGCGATCCTGCCGCGTGCGGTAGGCACGAAGATGCAGTTCGGGACGCTGGCCGCTCCCGCCGCATCGGTACCGGTGGTGGTCTGCAATGGCGACCAGTCGGTGGTGCCATTCGCTGCCGGTCCGCTGGACCCGCGCGCGGCCTACGTGAATCTCGGAACCGGAGCGTTCGTGCTGCGCCCGACATCCAGCGCGCTGCACGCGGCACCGCTGATGACCAGCGTGATCCGTGCCGACGATTCGGGTTGCGATTTCGTGATCGAGGGCTCCGTCAATGGTGCGGGCGCCGCTCTGTCGTGGCTGGAACGGCACCAGGGCGCCGCGGCTGACCGGATGCTGGCAGTGCTCGCCGACGCGCCGCTCGTGGATGAGGGCGCGCCATTCTTCCTGAATGGTGTCGCCGGTCTTGCCTCTCCATTCTGGAATCCGGACTTCGAATCGCGATTCATCGGCGCGGGTTCCGAATTGCAGCAGTGCCGGGCAGTGCTCGAAAGCGTCGCATTCCTGATCAAGGCGAATCTCGACGAAATGGACCGTCGCCTGGATGCTCCCGGGAGACTGATAGCCAGCGGCGGGCTGGCCGAGAATCTGCTGCTATGCCGGATGCTCGCCTGCCTTGCGAATGCGCCGGTCGATCGCGCGACCGATCGCGAGGCGACCTCGCGGGGGCTCGCATTCCTGGTCGCCGGGGAACCGGCCGGCTTCAACGGATCACCGATGCAACGGCTCGAGCCCGAGCCGGGCCAGCAGCTGCTGGCGCGCTATCTCAAGTGGATCGAACTCATGCACACGGCGATCCGCGGATGATATTTCAGCCGTGCAGCAGGTCCTGAACGATCGCGCGGTCAATCCAGCTCGGGCCATCCAGCGCATCGACATAGCCGCAGTGCCCGCCGCGGTCGGTAACCGTCAGTTCCAGCGTCGCCGGCCGGGCGATCTTCTGCAGATCGCGCGCGGGAATCATCGGGTCGTCGAGCGAGGTGATGATGCGGGCCGGCACGCGCAAGCCGGCAAGCGCGTCACCCGTGATCGCATAACCCCTGAGATAGCTCGCGAGATCCGGAAAGTCCGTGTACTTCAGGACCATGCATTCGGTCATCGAGGTCAGCGACCGCTCACCCAGCAATTCGCTGAAATCGTAGGCCGCCGGCCAGGCCGCCTGTTTTGCTCGCAGCGACCTTCGCCACTTCAGCAGGAAGTACTGCCGGTAGATCGCAGGTCCGGACTCCAGCGCCGCGAGTGTCGTCGCTGGATCGATCACCGGGCAGACTGCGACGATCCGGTCGAGCTGGATACCGGCTGCATCGGCGCGTGCGCCGACGCGCAGCGCGAAGTTTCCGCCCAGCGAGAATCCCGCAAGCGCCAGTCGCGCCGCAGGAAACAGAGATTGCAGGCGAGCCACGGCGCCGACGACCTCGGCGATGCGACAGGAATGGAACAGCCCCTCATTCAATGCATGACTGCCGCCATGGTCGCGCAGATTGAGTCTCATCACCGCAAAGCCACGCTCGTGCAGCAACTGCGACACCGATAGCACATACAGGGATTCGGAACTTCCCTCCCAGCCGTGCAGCAGCACGGCCAGGCGTTGCGCCGTCGCGCGTTGGCCTGCCGGCGCATCGGAGTACCAGCCCATCAGCCGCACCCCGTCACCGCTGTCGAGCACGAGCCGATTGCCCGCACTGATGAGGCGCTGTGCGCGCCGCTCGACGGAGCTGCGCCGCAGCGGCAGGCTCGGAATCACCGACTGGACATGGCGATTGGCAAGCCAGACCGGCGGCTCGAATGCCTCGCGCGGGGGCGGAATCAGTTCACTCAACGGTGATCTTCGACGCCCCCGGCAGGCTGGTGGTGAAATCGGCGCCCATCATCAGGGCCGGTGTCGTGTATCCGGGAGGGGCGCCGCCCGCAAGCAGCCGGCGCGCGATCGCAATCGAGGCATCGGTCGTGACCGTGTATCCATTCGGCACCAGAACCCTGGCGGTAGCCATTCGCCGCGCCGAGCGCGCCTCGCCCCAGACGAATACCGGTGATTTCGCGCGTTCTTCGGCTGTCGGCCCCGGGGCGCCCTGGCGGATCCGCCGCTTCAGGTATGCCTGCACTGGACCGGAACGCAGCAGCCAGCCGAACTTGCCCAGGCGGCGCAGCTTCACGAGCGCACGCGGCGATACCGGGACATAGACTTCGATGTCCGGGATGCCGGTGGTCCGGAATGCCGTGCTGACGTCGCCCCAGGGTATCGCGGTCGCCTGCTTCTCGCCGGCGCCGAAATCGATGCGCCGCGTGCGCGAGCCGAGCGGAATGCGGCGAATGACACCCGCTTCCCTCAGCCGTCCGCCGTGACCGAGTCCCTCGACGCTGGTCACTGCGGTTCCGCGGCTCCACCCGGCGCGGCCATCGAAGCCGAGCGCGAGGTGGGTGGCGTCCGGAAGCGCCTGCTTCAGCGTCAGCGCGATGCAGTCGGTGGGCACGACATCGAAGCCGACGCCCGGGCACATGACGATTCCGGCCTGCCTTGCGGCGTCATGCTGGCGGAATCCATGCTCAAAGACGTCGATCTCACCAGTGATGTCCGTGTAGTGCGCTTTGGCCGCCAGGCAGGCCGCCATCATCGGCGCGGCAGTGCGCGAGAACGGCCCGGCGCAATGCAGCACGACGCGAATGCCGGCAAGCTGGCCGACCAGGGCGCGCGCGTCATCGAGGCCAAAGACCCGGAACCCGCACCCAAGTTCCCCCGCAAGGGCCTCTATAGCCGCAGCCGAACGGCCCGCCAGCACCGGGGCGAGGCCGGCAGCCACCGCCGAGCGTGCAATCAACTGTCCCGTGTAACCATTTGCACCGTATATCAGGAGACCGCTGTTCATCGCGGAATCACGCGGATCTCGACGCGATTGTTGGACTGGGCTGCCGCGTTCCACTGCCCGGACGTCGACTGGTCGACGGGCGGATAGGAAACGGCCAGACGGTCGCGGGGGCCCGGCGCAATTTCAAGCTCGATTGCGCCATCGGTGCGCCGGCGCACGGCCGCGGCAAGACTCGCGAAATCCTGCGGTGGCCGTGCCGTACCGCCCTGCGTGTCGTCGTAAGGGTTGCCCATCTGTTCGCATTGCGAGGCCGCAGTCGTTGGCGCGGCGAGTACGTAGCCCTGCTCGTCGCCGCCGGACAGGCAGAAGCTGCCAGTGTAGATTTCGGCACGCACGATGCCGCCGATGGCTGCCCGTTCGAGTTGCGCCACGAGTGCGCGCAAGGCCTCGAGGCGCGCCGGCGCAAGCGGCGCCTCGCCGAATGGCACCGACAGCGCCAGCGCGCGCAGATCCTGTCCGTCATCCGCAGGAGGCGGTCGTTCGCTGATGATGCGCAGCTTCTCGATCGCCCTGGTCAGCGCCTCGTTGGAAGCGGAGACCGCCTCGAATGCACGCTGTGCCTGTTCAGTCGCGCCGCGTGCATTCCAGTACAGGATCCCGGCGACGATCAGCGCAATGCACGCGGTGATGGACGCCAGGATCCAGCTCCACGGACGCCTGGCCGGGAACCCGGGATCGCTCGCCTGGCCTGGCTCTGCAGCTTCCTTCGGCTGCAATTCAGCCACGACCCGGTGCAGCTGCGAGTCCAGCGACGCGACGATGAACTTCCGCAGTTCGAGGCTCTGTTCCTTCAGGATGCCTTCGACCTGTTCGCGCAGGGGCTGATCGACCGGTGCTGCCTGGGTCGCGGGCCCGGCCGGAGCGCGTTCCTCGCCGCCGCCGATCGGCAGCAGCAGCGATGGCTGCTGGTCGCGCTTTTCCGGCAGCAGCCGCAACTGGTACAGCGCCTTGGTCACGTCAATCGGGCGTATCGACTTCGACAGCACGCCCACGGCGCCCGAAGCGCGCGCCTTGTCCGCGTAAAGCTCGCCCTCCTGGGAGGTATACATCATGACCGGGATTGCCGCGAGATCGGGATTCAACTTGATCTCGCGCACCGCCTGCAGCCCGTCCATGCCGGGCATGACGTGATCCATGAAAATCACGTCCGGGTGGTGGTTTCTCAGGTATTCGAGCGCCGATTCGGCCGATTCGGCGCTGTCGACTTCGATCCCGTAATCCTCGAGCATCCGCCCCAGGACCACGCGTGCGGACTTGGAATCGTCAACGACCAGAGCGCGCTTGCCCTGCATCCCGGCTCTCCCTGAACGAGTCGTGCGAAGTGTAGCTCAGGCGCCTGGCAGCGAACCGCGAATCAGTTCTTGAGCCGGTAACCGGTCCTGAATATCCACGCCACCAGCCCCAGACAGGTCAGCAGGAACAGCAGTGTCATCGTCAGGCTGGTGCCGACACCGACATCCGCACTGCCGAAGAATGTCCAGCGGAAGCCGCTGATCAGATAGACGACCGGGTTGAACAGGGTAAGCGTGCGCCAGGCCGGGGGCAGCATGTCGATCGAATAGAATGCCCCGCCCAGGAATGTCAGCGGCGTGACGACCAGCATGGGAACCAGCTGCATCTGCTCCCAGTTCCTCGCCCAGATGCCGATGATGAAGCCGAACAGGCAGAAGGTGACCGCGGTCAGCACCAGGAATGCGGCCATCCAGACCGGATGCAGGATCTGGATCGGCACGAATGCCGATGCCGTCGCAAGGATGATGAGCGCCAGACCGACGGACTTGGTCGCCGCCGCGCCGACATAGGCAAGCACGATCTCGAATGCGGAGACCGGCGCCGACAGGAGCTCGAATATCGTACCGGTGAATTTCGGGAAATGAATGCCGAATGAGGCGTTGGAGATGCTCTCCATGAACACAGACAGCATGATCAGTCCGGGGACGATGAATGCGCCATAGGAGACACCATCGACTTCAGCCATGCGCGCGCCGATGGCAGCGCCGAATACGACGAAGTAGAGCGTTGTCGTGATCACCGGCGTCAGCACGCTCTGCAGCAGCGTGCGCAGGAAACGCGCCATCTCGAAGCGATATATGGCCCAGACCCCGTGGCGATTGAATGCAACGGCGCTCATCGCCGGAAACCCGCGCGCGCGCTCACGAGACTGACAAAAATCTCCTCGAGCGAACTCTGGCTGGTATGGAGGTCCTTGAAACCGACGCCCAGTTCGGAGAGCCTTCGCAGCAGGCCCGGGATCCCGGTTTGCTCCTCATTCGCATCGAAGCTGTACTCGAGTTCGAATCCGCCCGCATTCAGCGCAAGCTTCCACGCTTCGAGCCCCGCAGGAATCGCAGTCAGGGGCTCCTGCAGGTGCAGTGTCAGCTGCTTCCTGCCGAGTTTTCGCATCAACCTGACCTTGTCCTCGACGACAATCAACTCGCCCTCGCTGATGACGCCGATGCGGTCCGCCATCTCCTCGGCTTCGTCGATGTAGTGTGTCGTCAGGACGATCGTCACACCGCTGTCGCGCAGCCGCCGCACCAGTGCCCACATGTCGCGCCGCAATTCCACGTCGACACCGGCTGTCGGTTCGTCCAGGAACAGGATCCGCGGCTCGTGTGCGAGCGCCTTGGCGATCATCACCCGCCGTTTCATGCCGCCGGACAATGTCATGATGACGTCGTTCCGCCGGTTCCATAACGACAGGTCGCGCAATACGGTTTCGATATGCTTCGGGTCCGGAGCGCAGCCGAACAGGCCGCGGCTGAAGGCCGCGGTGGCGCGCACCGTCTCGAAGGCGTCCGTCACAAGCTCCTGCGGCACCAGGCCGATCTTCGAGCGCGTGACGCGGTAGTCGGCCTGGATATCGTAGCCGTCCACGCGCACCGTGCCGCCTGACGGTGTCACGATGCCGCAGACGATGCTGATCAGCGTCGTCTTGCCCGCGCCGTTCGGTCCCAGCAGCGCGAAGATTTCGCCTTCATGGATCTCCAGACTGACATTCTTCAGCGCATGCTGGCCGGAGGCATAGGTCTTGGTCAGCCCGGAGATCGAGATGATGGCGCGCATCCGGCAAAATGAATGTCAGAGTTCGACGATGGACTTGAAACCGCCCCAGAACATGCGCCTGGCGTCGAATGGCATTGCCTTGGGATCCATCATTTTCTTCAGCCGTGGGTCCTTCATCACCTTCGCGAGCACGCGATCGCGTTGCTTGCGTGACCTGTAGAGGATCCACGAAAAGACCACGACTTCCCCGCGCTTCAGCTTGACGCTCTGGGGGAATGAAGTGTACTTCCCTGGCTTCACGTCATCGGCAACGCATTCAACGTACTGCAGCGCGCCGTGCTCGCGCCAGACTTTTCCGGCCTTCCTCGCCATCTGCCGGTACGCGGCAAGATTTCTCCTCGGTACCGGCAGCACGAAGCCATCTGCGTAACTCATGTCTTACTCCTGGGAACCAAGCATTCCTGCAGCATAACGGATGCGCCGGCTTTCGCGTTTTGCGCGTGAAATGCCGCCCCCGGTTGACGTCGGCCGTGTCGCGGCCGTAAATGTTCGGGTGAGCGTTTCCATTGCGCAAAGACCGGGCATTGCCATCATCTTGATTCTGATGGCATCTCCGGTGCTGGCAGCAGGCCGGGCGACCTTGACTGCGGTTCACGCGGAGTTTGAAGGCCTCAGCATCAGCGACCTCGGATTGTCCTGGGCCCGGCCCGGCGACCGCCCGGATCGCGTCGCGATGCGCGCCGGCCGCATCAAGGGGCTGTCCGCGACGGGTCCGCTGTCGGGCCTCGCTATCGACTGCAGGGACCTCGAAATCTCAGGCGACCAGCTGAGTTGTCGCAACGGCCATCTCGGCGGCCGGCTTGGATCGCTCGGCGATCAGGACACTGCATTCAGCGCGGTCAGGCGCGCCGACGGGAGCCTGCTGCTGCGACTCGAGGCATTCTCCCTGGCCGGTGGCCGCGCAGCCGTGGACCTGGGGCTCGACGGCCCGGATTGGTCGCTCGATTCCTCGCTTGCAGGAATCGAGATCGCGGCCACCGCCCGCATTGCCGCACCGTGGTTCGAGCTTCCCGAGGGATTCACGGCGGCAGGCCGCGCATCGGGACGGGTGCAGGCGACTGGCCGCACCGACCTGATCGCGACGGTCGATGTGGACCTCGCAATTGCCGGCCTCGATTTCGCGGACGCGGCTGGCGCGCTCGCCGGCGAAGCGGTCGCGGGCGATCTGAAGGCGCGCCTCGTGGCGGATCGTTCGCGCGCCTACGCGATCACCGGCCGGTTCGCCCTGGCGGCCGGTCAGGCCTACAGCGATCCGGTATTCCTGGATTTCGGCGCGCACCGGATGTCCGTGGAGTTCACCGGCATCCTGGCGTCGGACGGAACCGGTTTTTCCGCGCGCGAATTCTCGCTGGTTCACGAAGGAGTCGCCAGGATTTCGGGTTCCGCGACCCTCGATTTCGACGCCGAGACCATGCTCCGGCAGGCCGGACTCGTCATCGCGGATCTCGACCTCGCTAACGCGGTGCCGGCCTACGTCCAGCCCTACCTGATTGCAACCTCGCTGAAGGATCTCGAGGGTCTCGGGCATGTCCGCGGCGAACTCGATATCGCGGATGGTCTTCCAAGCCGCGCGCTGCTGATGATCGACTCGGTCACCTTCGAGAGCCGGACTGCCGCGCTCCACGTCAGCGGGCTCGGCGGCACGCTCAACTGGTTCGACGATGCTTCGCGCAGCGAACTCGCGGGCGAAATCGCCGACGACTCGTTCCGTTCGCAGCTTTCGTGGCAGTCGGCGCGCCTCTGGGGGATCGATATCGGAGCCGTCGAACTGCCATTCACGACCACCGGCCGCCATTTCCGCCTGCTGGAGCCGATTCTGCTTCCGATATTCGACGGCGGGCTCGCGATCGAAACGCTCCGGCTGCGCCATGCCGGAACGGACCGGATGTATCTGCGATTCGACGCCGAGTTGCAGCCGATCAGTGTCGCGCCCCTGGCGCGCGCTTTCGGCTGGCCGGAGTTCTCCGGCACGATCTCGGGAAGCATACCGGGCCTGCAGTATGCGGAAGGCGTCGCGACGCTCGAAGGCAACCTGAAGGCGGCAGTGTTCGACGGCAGCGTCGTCGTGCGCGACCTCCGCCTGCGCGACCCGATCGGCAGGTTTCCGCGGCTTTACGCGAGTATCGACATCAAGAATCTCGATCTCGAGCTCGTGACCAGCACATTTTCGTTTGGAGTGATCACCGGGCGCCTTTCCGGGCGCATCGCGGATCTGGAGACATTCAACTGGATGCCCGAATCCTTCGATGCGAGCTTCTCTACGCCGCAGGACGACCGCTCGAAGCACCGGATCAGCCAGCGGGCGGTGAAAAACCTGTCGAGCATCGGCGGCGGCAGCGGGGGCGGCGTTGCTGCCGCCCTGCAGGGCGGATTCCTGAAGTTCTTCGACGATTTCCGGTACGAGCGGCTTGGCCTCAGCTGCCGCCTTGCCAATGATGTCTGCACCATGCGTGGTGTCGAAAGCACGACCGCCGGCGGCTACTACATCGTCAAGGGCGCGGGACTGCCGCGTATCAATGTCATCGCCAGCCAGTCGCGCGTCGCCTGGACCCGGCTGGTGCGGCAACTGGCCGCAATGATGGAGTCCGAGATCGTCGTCAAGTGAGGCCGGCGGGTGCGCTAGAATCAGTTCAGGCATCGTTCAGCAGCCGGTCGCGAGCATGTCGCATGACCGGCAGGGATATCGCAGGAGGATTTGACATGATTCGCTGGATCACCACGGGCATCGTCGTCGGTTGCCTGGCGCTCGCCGCCTGCGTCACGATCAATGTCTATTTCCCCGCGGCCGCGGCCGAAGCGGCGGCCGACCGGATCATCGAGGACATCTGGGGCCCGGGCAAGGCTGCCGAGCCTGCATCCAGGGAGCAGTCGTCGCTGGGCGTTCCTGCGGGCGACCTGATGCTCGCCGCCTTGCGCGGAACACTCGATCTGGTCGTGCCCGCCGCCCAGGCGCAGGCGGACCTGGACGTTTCGAGCCCGGCAATCCGTGCGCTGACTGAATCGATGAAGGCCCGCGCCGCAGACCTCGAGCCATTCTTCGACTCCGGCGCCATCGGCCTGACGTCAGACGGCCTGGTCGAGCTTCGCGATGTCAACTCGGTACCGCTTGCCGACCGCAACCGGGCGCGCAAGCTGGTGGCCGACGAAAATGCGGATCGCAGCGCGCTCTACGCCGAGATAGCGGGCGAGAATGGTCACCCCGAGTGGGAATCCGACATCCGCAGCACATTTGCCCAGCGCTGGATCGCGAATGCCCGCGCCGGCTGGTATTACAAGAAAGGCAGCGGCGACTGGGCCAGGAAGTAATCCCCCGCTCAGGCGCCGATCGCGGCGCCTGAGCCTTCCATTTCGATCAGCCTCGGACCTTCATTCTTCGGGGCATTGACGAGCCGGCTGACCTGCCAGGCTGTCAGCGCCTTGCCGTCGTATGGCCCGAGGATCCTTGCCAGCGATTCCGCATCCGAGCAGGCCGGATCCATCCAGCGGTCCCAGGATTCCCGCGGCAGTATCACCGGCATGCGATCGTGGATCTTCCGTATGGATTCCGATGCGCTGGTCGTGGCAATCGTGCATGACTCCAGCAGTTCCCCGCTTGCCGGGTCCTTCCATCGCTCCCAGAGGCCCGCGAATGCGATTGGCTGCGGATCCCGCAGGCGGACAAACCACGGCTGCTTGCCGCCCGGCGCCGCCTGCCATTCGTACCAGCCGTCGGCGAGAACAAGACAACGCCGGTGGCGGAATGCGTCACGATATGCCGGCTTCTCCGCAATGGTCTCGGAACGCGCGTTGATCATCCGGTTGCCGATGGCGCGTTCCTTGGCCCAGCGCGGGACCAGTCCCCAGTGCAGCATCGCGAGCGCGCGCGACCCCTCTTCCACCACGCGCAGCGCCGGCACCGATTGGGTCGGAGCAATGTTGTAGCGTGGCGCAAGCTCGGGGCTGAAATCCAGTGCGAAGGTGCGCTTGACGGCATCGGCGGGGGAGAAAAACGCATAGCGACCGCACATGGCCATTACTCCCGGATGCCGGTGCCCCGATTCATCAGCATGACGACCACCGTGAACATCACGACCGCAAATGCCGCCATGATCGCGAATGCAAGCGCGACATCGACGTCGCTGGTGCCCAGAAACCCGTGACGAAAGGCATTGACCATGTAGAGGATCGGGTTGGTGTACGAAAGCTGCTGGGCCCAGTCGGGCAGCAGCGAGATCGAATAGAAAACGCCGCCCAGATAAGTCATCGGCGCAAGCACGAATGTCGGAAACCAGGAGATCTGGTCGAAGTTCTTGGCAAAGATCGCATTGAAGAAGCCGCCCAGCGCGAACACCACCGATGTCAGCAGCACCGAGGCGGCGATCAGCAGCGGATGCGCGACCGGTATTTCCGTGAAGAACAGGGCTACGAGCGTGACGACGGCGCCGACCAGGAGTCCGCGGATGACGCCGCCCGCGACATATCCGAGCACAATCAGCCAGTTCGGAAGCGGCGCGACCAGCAGCTCTTCGATGTGCTTGCCGAATTTCGCTCCGAAGAAACTCGAGACCACATTGCCGTAGGAATTCGTGATGACCGCCATCATGATCAGGCCCGGCGCGATGTATTGCATGTAGTCGTAGCCGCCCATCGATCCGATACGCCTGCCGATCAGGCTACCGAAGATGATGAAGTACAGTGCCGCTGTTACCGCCGGCGGCACCAGCGTCTGTCCCCAGATCCGGATGATCCGGCTGAACTCCCGCCGCATGATCGTTTCGAGTCCGATGCGGTGAATTCGTGCCAGCGATGGTGCAGCCGCTTCCATGTCAGCTCCGCTGCGCGTCGGGGGCGCCCCTGCTTTCCACCAGCCGCATGAACAGTTCTTCGAGCCGATTGACCTTGTTGCGCATGCTGACGACCACGATACCGCTTTGCGTCAGGCGCGCAAAAATGTCATTGAGGCTCTGGCCTCTGGAGACTTCGACTTCGAGCGTGTGGTCGTCGGTCATCCGCGACACGTAACCCGGCAGTTCCGGCAGTTCGGGCGCCGCCCCACGCAGGTTCAGCACGAAAGTCTCCTGGTTCAGTTTGCGTATCACGGCCGCCATCGAGTCATTCTCGATTATCCGGCCGCCATCGATGATGGCAATGTTGCGACACAGGCTCTCGGCCTCCTCGAGATAATGCGTCGTCAGGATGATCGTGGTGCCCTGTTCGTTGATGGCGCGCAGGAATGTCCACATGCTGCGGCGGATTTCGATGTCGACGCCCGCCGTCGGTTCGTCGAGTATCAGGAGCCGCGGCTCATGCACCAGCGAGCGGGCGATCATCAGGCGCCGTTTCATGCCGCCGGACAGGGAACGCGCGATCTGGTCGCGTTTCTCCCATAGCTGCAGCTGCCGCAGATAGCGTTCTGCGCGCTCCAGTGCCAGGCGCCGCGGAATCCCGTAGAAACCGGCCTGATTCACGATGATCGTGAAGACCTTCTCGAACTGGTTGAAGTTGATTTCCTGCGGTACCAGGCCAATGCAGGATTTCGCATGCGCGAGCGCGCGGTCAATGTCATATCCGAACACTTCGACATTGCCGGCGGATTTCGTCACCAGCGACATGATGATGCCGATGATGGTCGTCTTGCCGGCGCCATTCGGGCCGAGCATCGCGAAGAAATCGCCTTCCTCGACGTCCAGGTCGATGCCGCGCAGCGCCTGCACGCCATTGCGATAGGTCTTGGTCAGGCCGCGGATCGAGAGCGCCTTCATGGGACTCCGGGGAAATGATCGAAGGGTGGCGGACAGGCGCAAAGCCTAAGCTCCCGCCTGTTCCCCGGCAACCACCCAGGCGATGACGGTCAGGCGATCGCGCTGCGCCTGCTCCGGCGCTGCAGCGCCTGCAGGCGGGCGCTGTCGGCGCCCTGGATCTGCAGCCCCAGTTGCTGCAGCACGCTGACGGACCTGTCGTCCGGGTTGGCGGCGCATCCCTCGAACTGGAGCCAGAATCGGGTCCGCGAACTGAAACGGGCCGTCAGCGCAGGCACGACCCGCCGTGCCAGGCCGTCGAATGACGAGACCGGAAGCGAAGCAAATGCCGCGACCGTTCCAGACGCCATCCCCAGCATCAGTCTTGCGCCGGGCGCGCGCGTCTGGGCCAGGTGCCAGGCCAGCATGATGACGGTGCGTACGAACGCGACGACGCGCTCATCGACGGCAGGTCCGGGCTCCCCATCCTGGACCGCGCCTGCCGCGGCAATGTGATTCTCCCAGAACGCGCCATCGTCGAAGCGCAGATCGAAGAGCGCACAGCACAGTCTCTCGCAGAGTCTTTTCTGGGCCTCGGGGTCGATCAGGGCGTCGACAGCACGGAGCGGCAGGCCGGAAATGAGCTTCAGCCGCCCCTCCTCGGCGAGATCCTCCGCGAGACTGAGGAACGCCAGATTGACCGAACCGAGTGCCTTGCGGGCGGCTGCATCCAGAAGCGAGCGCTCGGACCAGCCCGCATTGCCGGCCGGTGGAGTGAGCGCAAGCGGTTGCTGGTGATTCATGGCATTTCTCCCCGATGACGTGCCATTACGCGGGCGGCCGGCTCTTGGACCAGCTTCATAGTAACTGGTAGAAAAATACCAGTCCGATATCATTGCGTCAAGGCGATCACGATGCGAATCACCGACGACCGCTACACCCGCGACCGGCTTCGGCTCGACCTCGCGCTGCGGCTGATCGGACACGAGGCGCGAACCCGTACGATCCGGAGCTGGACCGGTCTCACCGACGACCGGATCCGCAAGCTCTACCGGGCATATGTCGCGGACGCCGGGCACCGGGAGGTGCGTCGTCACCGCGGCAAATCGCCGCGCCAAAGCGCCTTTTTCATGCGTAATGCGCGCATTCGCCGCGAGGCCGCGGGTCTTGCGACGCTGATGTGCATCCTCGGCCTGCTGCGACGCGAAGCGGTCAATTCGCCGGGCGGGCTGGAGCAGCTGCGCTGGGGCGAGAGTTTCTGCGAAGCCTACGAGACCTTTGCCAGCCTGTTCGAGCGCCCGCAAATCTCGTTCGAGCATGCATGCCACCTGATGCGCTCGCTCGAGCGGCAGAATGAACTGTGCCTGGACGAATGTGAGGGCTGCGGCAGCCTGCTGGTCGTCCTGCGCTACGCGGAAAAGCCGAGGGCATGCGAATTCTGCGCCTCGACCCGGCCGCCAGCCCGCCCGGGCCTGTCGGTGGGCGACTGCTAGAATGGCGTATCTTCAATCGAAGCATGGTTCCAGATGCGCCCTGACATCGAGCGCCCAAATGTCTTTGCCGGACCGCATGTCGATCGACTCAAGTTTTCGCGCGCCGATGACGAGGCCGCCGCGCTTGCGATTGCGGCAGGCGCGGCCCGGCTGATTCCCGTCTGGCGTTCGCGCTGTCCGCTGGTCCGCGCGCCCTCGCCCACCGCCCTGCTGCTCGAGTTCGGCACCGCCATGCTCGGGGACATCGCCGCGGATGAAATGATCCTGCTCGGCGAGTACGAAGGACACACGGTATTCACGACCGAGATCCGGACTGATACGCCACCGCAGCTCGCGGATGGCGCCGAATTCGCCGATCTGCGCCTTGCGGCGGGCCTGCTGCCGCACGGACAGGCTGGCTTGCTTGCCTATGCGCGTGCGATGGTCTCCTTCCGGCATCGGCACCGCTTTTGCGGCAGTTGCGGAGCACCGACAAAGCCGCGACGCGCCGGGCGCATGATGATCTGCACCAATGAAGGCTGTGCCACCGAATTCTTTCCACGCGTTGATCCGGCCGTCATCGTGCTGGTGACGCAGGGTGACCGAACCCTGCTCGGCAGGCAGGCCGGCTGGCCCGCGGGCCGCTATTCCACGATTGCGGGTTTTGTCGAGCCTGGCGAGAGCCTGGAAGATGCCGTCCGCCGCGAAGTCATGGAAGAAACAGGCCTCGTGACAGGCAGGACGAGTTACCAGTCTTCCCAGCCATGGCCCTTTCCCCGTTCGCTGATGCTGGGTTTTCGGGCCGAGGCGCTTTCTACCGAGATACGGCTCGACGATGAAGAACTGCAGGATGCACGCTGGTTCAGCCGCGCGGACATCGCTTCCGGTACGCCATTGCTGCCATTTCCGCAGTCGATCGCATTCCGGTTGATCGAGGAATGGTACGACGCCGGTAGCGCTCGTCCGCTTGCCGAAGAGGCCGGACTGCGCAGCAAAGGCTAGCGGTTCCATGTGCCTGGCCCTGATTGCCTACCGCACGCACCCTCGCTATCCGCTGGTACTCGCTGCCAACCGCGACGAATTTCATGCCCGACCGGCTCAGGCACTCCACTGGTGGACGGACGGTATCGGCATACTGGCGGGCCGCGACCTGCAGGCAGGCGGCACCTGGCTCGGGATGGACCGGTCGGGCCGCATGGCGCTCGTGACGAACTACCGCGATCCCTCGTCACCGCGACCCCAAGGCGTTTCACGCGGATCGCTGGTCGGCGATTTTCTCCGGGGGAAACCGGGTAGCTCCGAGTTCGCCGCTGCGGCCGCGTCGCGTGCAGGGCAATTCAGCGGCTTCAGCCTGCTCGCGATGGATCACGACGGCCTCGCTTACGTGACGAGCCATCCCGAACCGGAGGCTCGCATGCTGCCGCCCGGTGTCTATGGCCTCAGCAACCGGGAGCTCGACACGCCGTGGCCGAAATTGCTGCGTACACGCGATCGCTTCACCGCGGAGCTGGCGAATGCCGATCCGCGGCCCAGCGCGCTCATGCACATGCTCTCCGATCGCACCGGGGTGGCGGACGACCTGCTGCCTGACACCGGCGTCGGCCTCGAGTGGGAACGGTTGTTGTCCGCACCATTCATCGTCAGCGCTGCCTATGGCACACGCTGCAGTTCGGTTGTCCTGCTCCGCGCTGATGGAATGGTCACATTCGAGGAACGCAGCCATGCGACGGACGGGAGCGCGATGGCAAGGGTCCGCATCTCCTACCGGACCGGTGCACCGGAGTGATCCGCCGGGTCGCGACCCTGCTGCTGACGGGCATGGTCTGGCTGCCGGCGGCAAGTGCCGAAGATCTGATCGAGGTCAGGATCGAGGGTGTCGAGGGGGCGCTGCTCGAAAATGTCCGGGCGCTGCTGAGCCTGAGACGTCATGCGAATTCAAGGGAACTCGACACGGAAATGGTCGAGCGACTCGTGCAGCGTGCGCGCGGCGAGGTTGCGACAGCATTGCGGCCCTTTGGCTACTACCAGCCGGCAGTCGAAACGAAGCTCACGCGCAGCGGCCAAAGCTGGCTGGCAATTGTCCGGATCGACCCCGGTTTGCCGGTAATCCTGGTCGAACAGCAGGTAGAGATCACCGGAACCGGTCGCGATGAGCCATTCTTGCGCCACGCGCTTGCGCGCTCGCCACTCAGGAGCGGCGAGCGGCTCAGTCATCCCGACTACGATCAGCTGAAGGGCGAGCTGCAGCGTGCCGCGGCAGCCAACGGATTTCTGGATGCCGGGTTCAGCCGCGGGGAACTTCAGGTCGATCCCGCCGCGCGCGAGGCACGAGCGTATATCACGCTCGAAACCGGTGATCGCTACCGGTTCGGCCCGACCGCCATCGAACAGGATTTCCTGCGTCCCGATTTTGTGCGGCGCTATCTGCGCTACCGCGAGGGCGACTGGTACGACGCGGGAGCGCTGTTGCGAACGCAGTTCGCGCTGGACGACTCGCAGTATTTCGCCGCCGTTGAAGTGCAGCCCGAGGAGCGCGACCGCGAACTCAAGACAGCCCCGATCCGCGTCATCGCCACGCCCAACAAGCGCAATCTCTATACGATTGCCGCGGGTTATGCGACCGACACCCGCGTCCGCGGCACGGTCGGCTGGGAAAACCGCCGCCTGAATTCGAGCGGCCACCGGCTGCGCGCCGACATCCGCGGTTCCAGCATCGAGGAAGTCGTGCGCCTTACCTATGCGATCCCGTGGACCGACCCCGCGCTGGAAAAGCTGTCCTTCGAGCTGCGCGGCCTGCGCGAACAGCGCGCGGACGTCGAGACGACCGGCGGCAGTTTCAAGGTGGGCCTGACCGAGGTGCTGGGCAAGTGGCAACGCGTGCTGTCGGTGACCGCCGACGCCACCAGTGACGAGGTGAACACGCCGGCCGGCATCACGCGCACGAGCAGCAAGCTGATCGTGCCTGGCATTTCCTATGCGCTGTTGCCGCCGGGGTTTCTGGGTGTGAATGCCGTGCCGCGGGGATTCCAGGTCGAGCTGATCGGTTCCACCACGATGCTAGGCTCCGAGACCGATTTCACGAGGCTGACCGTCCGCGACGAGCGCCGGTTCCGCCTCGCCGATCGCTGGAACCTGCAGCTTCGCGCGGAGCTGGGTGCGAGCGCGGTCGGAGATTTCCAGGAACTCCCGGCGCAATACCGGTTTTTTGCCGGCGGGGACCGGAGTGTGCGCGGCTATGGCTACGAGGAGCTGTCACCGGTTGACGCCGATGGAAATCGCATCGGCGGCCGCTATCTGATGGCCGGCAGCATCGAACTGCAGCGCGACCTGCCGCGCAATCTTGTCGCGGCAGTGTTCCTCGATGGCGGCAACGCCGTCAACAGCTTCGGCGATCGCCTGGAATACTCCGCCGGCATCGGATTGCGCTATCGCCTGCCGTTCCTGAGCATAGGACTGGACATCGCCCAGTCGCTGTCCGAGCCGGATCGCAGTCCGCGACTGCACCTCAACTTCTCACCGGACCTGTAGGGCGCCGTCTGCAATGAAAAAGCGGACCCGGTGGCTGTTGATCGCCATATCCATCGTCGCATTGACCGCAGTCTCGGGCGGGGCCTGGCTGGTCACCACCGAGGCCGGGCTCGCGCGCGTCGTGGCGCTCCTGTCATCGCTCGACAAGGTGAAGATCCGCATTACCGGGGCCCGCGGGAGGCTGGTCGGCCCGTTGCATGCCGATTCGATCGTGATCGAGCACGCACGCGCGACGATCCGCGTCAGCGGCCTGGCGGTCGACCTCGAGCCGACCGAAATCCTGGCAGGCAGGATTTCGGCTGAGCAGCTGAATGTCCGAGCCGCCAGCATCGTCGTGCACGAGCGCATCGGGCCGCCAGGACCACCCGTTTTCTTCGCGCGCTGGCTCACTCTGGCCATCGATGAATTCGCGATCGCAGATTTGTCGGTCACCTCGCCCCGCGGCACCGAGTTGCGACTGCGAAAGGTGGCGGGCTCCGCGTCCATCACTCGCTCCGCGATCAGATTCGTGGACGTCGAGGCCGACGCCGGCGCCTGGGCCGTGGCTGCAGCGGCAGGCCGCGTGCTGGCACGGGAGCCGCTGGCCATCGACGGGCATGCGGCCTGGAGCCTGACGCCAAGCCGCGAGCTCATCGGAGTCGTGCGCGCAAGAGGTGATCTCGACCGACTGCAGGCACATGCAGAGATCGCCGTGCCGGGCCGCGCCACGGCCAATGTCGAGCTCACGGACCTGACGGGCGATCTGCGCTGGACCGGCAGGCTCATCGTGGAGCAACTCGATCTGGCCCGATGGTTCGATCCGGCGCCAATCGGTCCGCTGCGCGCGAGCGCCGAGGCCGCCGGTGATCGTTTGAGCTATACCGCAACGGGCCAGATCCACGGCGACGGGCTGCCCGGTTCCGGTGTCCGGTTTGCAGGCGCCGCCGGCTACGCAGACGGTATCGTCACGGTTTCGGACTTGAAGCTCACGGTGCCCGACAGTACCAGTGTCGGGCTGCAGGCTACGATCAGCGTCGGCGAGCTTCCCTCATTTTCGTTCAGCGGCGAGTGGACCGATTTCAGCTGGCCGCTGACCGGGCGCGCTGTCGTCCGATCCAGCACCGGCAGTCTGCAGGCGGAGGGCTGGCGTGAATTCGGTTTCCGCTGGGCCGGCAAGCTCGAGCCCGCAGGATTGCCAGCTGCGGAGGGTTCGGCAAGCGGCAGATTCACCACGACCCAGTTCATCGTCGAGCAATCGTCGTGGCGGACCATCGGCGGGCGGATCGACGCGGCCGGCATGCTGACCCGCGATGCGCAACGGGCCTGGACGCTGTCGGGAAGCGCGCACGGCATCGATCCCTCTGCATTTCGCGCAGAGCTTCCGGGTCGCATGACATTCGCGTTCGCGGCGTCCGGCGCTGGCCTCACCGAAGGCGCGCGCTGGGGCGCCGCTGTGTCAGGGCTCACCGGGCAGATCCGTGGCAAAGCCGTCAGCGGCGATGGCATCCTGCGCAGGCAACCAGGACTGACCCAGTTCGAGCGCGTCGCCCTGACGCTCGGCAATTCCAAGCTCTCCCTCGACGGCGCGCTCGGTCAGGAGACGGCGCTGGATGCCAGACTCGTTGCCGATGACCTTTCCGGTTTCCTGCCGGAACTCGGCGGCAATGTCGATGCCAGCCTGAAATACCGCGACTCGTCCATCATGCTGTCGTTCACCGGCCACGATCTGGCATGGGACCAGCAGAAAGCGGATATCCTGTCGCTCGATGCGCGCATAGACCTCGAGGATCGCGAGACGTCCTGGCTTCGACTGCGCACCGCCGGCCTCCTGATCGCCGGACAGGCGCTCACGGACACGCGCCTCTCGCTTGATGGCCTGCTGCGCGATCACAGCGTAGAGTTGCGCGTCGGCGCCGGCGCTGATGCGGTCGAACTCCGCGGCAGCGGCTCCTATTCGGGCCAGGCTTATGCGCTCGATGCGGCCAGCATCGTCGCATCGGGGCCCGGATTCCTGCACTACCAGCTCGCGCAGCCGACGCGGCTCTCTATTTCCGCCGACCGAGCCGAGCTCGCGCCTGCCTGCCTCGTCCTCGAGTCGCGCCGCGTCTGCTTCGAAGGCCAGTGGCGGCGTGCCGCCGACTGGTGGTTGCGGGCGAATGCGTGGGGATTTCCGCTGGAAACGCTGGACCTGGAATTTCCAGGGCGGCCCAGCTACCGCGGTCTGCTGTTCATGGACGCGCGCATTTCGGGCCTGGCCGGGCAGCGCTGGATCGGCGAGCTGCAGGCCGAGATCCGGGATGCAATCCTCGAGTTTCAGACGGCGAGCGGCAAGGATCAGGCCATCGAGCTCGGCCGCACGGTCCTGACGCTGGCAAGCGACCCTGATCGCCACCGGCTGGACCTCAGGCTCGTGGACGCCGCAGCGAGCGAACTCAACATGAACCTGGTGGCCGAACGAGCTGACGATATCGGCCTCGCGCAACTGCCGGTCTCCGGAAGGGTGCGCGGCACGACCAGGCAATTCGAGCTGCTGCCGCTCCTGTTCGAGGACATCGATCGGGCCTCCGGCGCCCTGGCCCTCGATTTCGCCATCTCCGGGCAACTGGCGGCGCCGCTGCTGCAAGGCAGTGCCAGCCTCAGCGATGGCACCCTGGACTTCTACCAGGCCAATCTGCGACTTCGCGACATCACGGCCACGCTTGCCTTGCAGCAATCGGGGCTCGAGCTGCGCGCAACTGCACTGGCCGGTGACGGGACACTCGCCCTCGACGGACGCCTGAACTGGCGGGACCGGCGCCTCGACGGGCTGCTTACGATGAAAGGCGACCGGCTGCTGCTCGTGAATGTTCCCGAAGCGCGCGTGCTCGCCTCTCCGGACCTGAAATTCTCCCTTGCCGACCGCAGCATCCAGGTCAGCGGCAGCGTGACGATCCCCGAGGCACGCATCGTTCCTGCCGAGACCGCGGGCGTCGTGCTGGTTTCCACCGACGAGCGCGTGCAGAGGACACGGCAGGAGACCGGATCGGAGACTGAATATGAGGTTGCGAGCGACCTGCGGCTGGTGCTCGGCGACAAGGTCAATCTGGATGCTTATGGCCTGAGCGGACGGATAACCGGCACCGTGCGTGCCCGCAGCGAGCCGCACGAGGCCGCAGTTGCCTCCGGTGAACTCGAAATCGAGGACGGGCGCTACCGGGCCTACACGCGCGAGCTCGATGTCGAACGCGGGCGCCTGCTGTTCACCGGCGGCCCCGTGACGGACCCGGGCGTCGACCTTCGTGCTTCACGACGGCTGCCGACATACACGGTCGGTGTCATCGTGCGCGGCCGCCTGCGCCGGCCACAGCTGACCCTGTATTCCGAACCGACGCTGCCGCAACCCCAGATCGCTTCGCTGCTGATAGTCGGGCGGTCGCTCGACAGCCTGCAGGACTCCGATCGCGACAGCCTCGGTGCGGAGCGCGCGACCCTGGTCGCCCAGGGCGGCGCCCTGCTCGCCGGCGAGCTGGGCCGCCATGTCGGGCTCGATGAAGTCGGCGTTGCGGAGGATGCCGAGTCGGGCGCTGCCCTGGTGCTCGGCAAGTTTCTCTCGCCGCGTCTCTACATCAGCT
Source organism: Steroidobacteraceae bacterium (assembly GCA_049298915.1). Taxonomy (GTDB): domain Bacteria; phylum Pseudomonadota; class Gammaproteobacteria; order Steroidobacterales; family Steroidobacteraceae; genus SCUD01. Next base: position 20,724 of record JBAQWM010000375.1, read on the forward strand.
ACGGCATCTCGCTGGTGGACGAGATCAACACGCTGAAGCTCCGCTACACCATCGGCGATCGCTGGGTGATCTCCGCGGAAGCCGGCCGCCAGTCCGCGACCGATATCGAGTACCGGATCGAGCGTTGAGCCGCCGTCATTGACGCCGATTGCATATTTATGCAATGATTCCGCAACTTTATGCAAACCCACATGCGAACTGGCGGCGCAAACGGCGCCGCTCTGCGACGCGCCGCGCTCAGGCGCATCATCACGGGGTCGCCGGTCGGCCGGCAGCGGGAACTCGTGCGCCTGCTCGTCAGCGCCGGTCATCACGCGACCCAGTCGAGCGTCAGCCGCGACCTGCGCGAACTCGGCGTGGCCAAGCAGGGCGACCGCTACGTGCTGCCCGATGAGTCGGCGCCGGCAATCAGCGGTCTTGCCGCCATCGCTGCATTCGTCCGTGACCTGAAGCCGGCCGGATCCTGCCTGACCGTGATCCAGACGACGACCGGCACGGCACAGAGCGTTGCGATCGCGCTCGACCGCGCCCGCTGGCCCGAGATAGTCGGCACGGTATCCGGTGACGACACGATATTTGTCGCAACCCGGGGTGCTGCGCCCCAGCGCCGGCTGCTTGCCCGCCTCCACAAAGAATTCCGAGTCTGAGAATCATCATGCCCAAGCCCGCGCCGGGCGCCGATGCGCCCATCCTCCTCGCTTTTTCCGGCGGCCTGGATACCTCGTTCTGCGTGCCATGGCTGAAGGAAACCTACGGCCGCCCGGTCGCCACGGTCACCGTGGACACTGGCGGCGTCGACGCCACCGCCGCGCGCGAGCTTGCGGAACGCGCGAAGCTGCTCGGCGCCAGCTCGCATCAGCTCATCGATGCGCGGAGCGACTATTTCGATCGCGTGCTGCGCTGGCTACTGATCGGAAATGTCCGCCGTGGGCAGATGTATCCCCTGTGCGTCGGCGCCGAGCGGTCGATCCAGGCCCAGACAATCGCCGCGGCGGCCCGGAAACTGGGCACCGGCACGGTCGCACACGGCTGCACTGCGGCCGGCAATGACCAGGTACGCTTCGAAGTCGCCCTGCGCACCCTTGCACCGGGACTCGAGATCCTGGCGCCAGTGCGTGACCATGCGTTCAAGCGGCCAGAGCAGCTCGCCTATCTGGAGCAGCGCGGTCTGCCGGTTCCACCGCACGGCGCCGCCTACTCGACCAATCGGGGCCTATGGGGGGTGACGATCGGCGGCAAGGAAACATTGACCTCGACCGGCAGCATTCCGGAACAGGCCTGGGTACTGTCACGGGGCGCGTTCATGAAGCCGTTGGCGCCGCGGCGGATCGTAATCGGATTCGAGTCCGGCCTGCCGGCCTCGCTCGACGACGAAAAACTCTCCTGCGTCGCGCTGATAGAGAAGCTCGAGGAAGTAGCCGCCGGATACGGCATCGGCCGCGGCATCCATCTGGGCGACACCATTATCGGCACCAAGGGCCGCGTCGCGTTCGAGGCGCCGGCGGCGGTGGTCCTGATCGACGCGCACCGCGAGCTCGAGAAGCTCGTGCTGAGCGCGCGCCAGCAGCGCATCAAGGACCTCGTTGCCGCCCATTATGGCGATCTGGTCCATGAAGGGCAGAATCTGGATCCGGTCTGCCGCGACATCGAAGCGCTGCTTGCGTCGTCCCAGGCGCGCGTGACAGGCAGCGTCATGATCCTGCTGCGGCCGGGCTCGGCATTCATCGAGGGCGTGGATTCGCCCTGGTCGCTGATGAAGGCCTCGAAAGGCGTCTACGGCGAAGCGGCCGGTGAATGGACCGCCGCCGATGCCCAGGGATTTTCCAGGATGGTTTCGCTGCCAGGCGTGTTCTGGACACGCGCCGGCGGAGGGATTCAGCCGCAATGATGAAATCGATCATCGTCGACAAGATCGCCTCGGTCACGCAAGCCTGCGGGCTGTCGCATGAACTGCGCATTTCGACGGACATCCCCTGCGAGGAAGGTGTCGTGCTGGCAGTCGAAATCCTGACCGACAAGGCGCAGTACAACACGCTCGAACTGACCAGTGGCCGCATGGCCAAGCTCGCGCGCGGCAACGTGATCGTCGGCGCCCTGGGTCACCGCAAGGCGCTGTTCGGATATTCCGGTCACCTGCCCGAAAAGCTGGCCGCGGGAGACGTCATCCAGATGCTGAATATCGGCGGCGTGCTCGGCGTCTGTGACTCCGCGAATCCCGAGAAAGGCAGGCCCTTCGACTGCCGCGTACTCGGCTCGGTGCTGCATTTTCCCTATCTGGGAGAGCGCATCGGCGTGCCGGCGCGCGCCGGCATGCGCAAGCTGGATTTTTCCGCGACACTCGATACTGCCGGCGTGCCCGTCGTCGCGCTGGCGGGTACCTGCATGGAAGCCGGCAAGACCGCGGCCGCGTGCGCGATGATCTCCCGCATGCGGCACCGGGGGCTGACGGTCGACGGTTTCAAGGCGACCGGCGTCTCGTTGCGTCGCGACATACTGGCGATGGAAGACTCCGGCGCGCGCCATACCATGATCTTCACCGATTTCGGCGTGGTCACGACGACAGCGAAGAACGGGCCTGCGCTGACGCGCACGATGCTGACCGACATGGCGGCCGGCAAGCCCGACGTGATCGTATTTGAGCTCGGCGACGGCATCCTGGGCGCCTATGGCGTCGAGGCCATACTGGATGCGCCGGATATCAGGAAGGCCCTGACGGCTGTCGTGCTCTCGGCCAACGATCCGGTCGCGGCCTGGGGCGGAGTGAAACTGCTGCGCGACCGCTTCGGCATCGAACCTGCGGTCGTGACCGGCCCGTCCACCGACAATTCCGTGGGTGTCGACATCATCCGCGACCAGCTCGGCACCCAGGCATTCAACGCGCTGACGAATGGCGCAGCGCTTGGCGACTGCGTGATCTCCGCGGTAGGCCTCGACACGGTTGCCCAGTCGCGGGCACTCGCGTAATGGGCGCCCGCATCCCGGCCATCATCCTCGGCGGCACCGGCTACGTCGCCGGCGAACTGCTGCGCCTGGTGCTCGGACATCCGCGTCTCGAACTCGCCGCGATCGCATCCGACAGCCAGCCGGGCGAGCCGGTCGCGAATGCATTTCCGCATCTCGCTGTCGCCTGCGGCGGATTGCAGTACGCGGAGATCGAACAGGCAATCGACCTGGCCGCAAGACTGCCGCGTTCGGCCGTGCTTGCGGCCGCACCGCATGGCGTATCGCACAAGCTGCTGGACGCCCTGCTCGCCCGCGCGGCGTCCGCTGGCACGAAACCGGCCGTTGTCGACATCTCGGCGGATTTCCGCTTCACGGATCTGGACGAATACGCGCGGGTCTACAGGCACCCGCACGGCGCGCCGGCGCGCGCGCGCGAATTCACCTGCGCCGTGCCCGAGCACCTGGATCGCGCACCAACGCCGCATGTCGCGCACCCCGGCTGCTTCTGTACTGCGACGCTGCTCGCTGCCGTGCCGATCCTCGCGCTCGGCCTGGTCGAGCCGCAGATTTTTGTTTCCGCCGTGACCGGGAGCACCGGCGCAGGCCGGAGCCCGGTCGCGGGCACCCACCATCCACAGCGTCACAGCGACCTGTACGCGTACAACGCGCTGACCCACCGTCATGCGGCGGAAATTACCGCGCTCGCGCGCGCGGCTTCTGGAATCGACGGGCACTTCGCCTTTGTGCCGCATTCCGGACCATTCGCCCGCGGCATCCATGCGACAGTGCAGGCGAAACTGAAGAAACCGGTCGACACCGCTGCGGCAATTGCCGCGCTGCGCGATTTCTATGCGAATCGCCCGTTCGTGCGGGTGCTCGATGAGCCGCCGCGCATGAAGGACGTGGTCGCGGGCAACTACGCGCATCTGTCGGCGGTCACCGACGGCGCCACGATCGTCGTGATGTCCGTCATCGACAATCTCGTCAAGGGTGCGGCCGGCGGCGCAATCCAGTGGATGAACCGGCTGCTCGGTTTCGACGAGACCGACGGCCTGACGGCGCCCGCCCCTGGCTGGACCTGAGGTGAAGAACTTCCTGGATCTCGCCGACAGCTCCCGCGACGAGATCGTGGACCTGCTCGCGCTCGCCGATCGCCTGCGTGACCGGCCGGAGCCCACGGCACTGCGGGGCCGCGTGCTGGGCCTGCTGTTCTTCAATTCCTCCCTGCGGACACGCGCCTCGATGCAGGTCGCGATGGCCCGCCTCGGCGGCGAGTCATTCGTCATCACACCCGGCAGCGGCAGCTGGCAGCTCGAGACCCGGCTGGGCGTGACCATGACGGGAAGCGCTGCCGAGCATATTCGCGAAGCCATCCCGGTGCTGGATTCCTATTGCGATGCACTGGGTGTTCGCGCATTCGCCGAGGGGCGCGACCTCGCGGAGGACCTGTCGGAAAGGAATTTCAGGAATATCGCCTCGCTCTGCCGGCGGCCCCTGATCAATCTCGAGTCGGCGGTGAATCACCCCTGCCAGGTGCTTGCCGACTGGAAGACGCTTGACGACCTCAAGGTCGCCCGCCGTGGCCGCTTCGTGCTCAGCTGGGTGAATCACCCGCGCGCATTGCCGCTTGCGGTGCCGGCCGCCGCGGTGCACATGGCAGCATTGCGGGGCATGGATGTCGTGGTGCTGCGCCCGCCCGGATTCGCGTTGCCGGATTCGATCATGGAAAAGGCGCGGCGCGCCGCGGTCGAATCGGGGGGCAGCGTCAGCGAAACCGATGAGCGTTCCGCAGCCTTCGCCGGCGCGCACGTGGTGTACGCAAAGGAATGGGGATCGCCGGAACATTATGGCGACACCGAAGCGGAAGCCCGGGCGCGCAGCGGTTTCAGTGACTGGATGGTGCGCGAGTCGTGGTTCCGGAATGCGGCACCCGATTGCCACCTGATGCATTGTCTTCCGGTGCGGCGTAACGTCGCCATTGCGGACGAAGTGCTCGATGGACCGCGCAGTCGCGTGCTGAGCCAGGCCCATAACCGGCTGGTCGTACAGACCGCGATCCTGCACCGCCTGCTCGGCGGCACTGGCGCCGGCAGGCCGAATTGATACGAGGAGCCCTGACGAGATGGTGACACACCATATTGCCCAGTCCGCCGTGATCAGCGCGCTGCGCGGCGCAGCGCCGTACATCCGGCTCTACAAGGGAAAGATCTTCGTGATCAAGGCTGGCGGGGCCGTATTCGGCGACAGTGCCGGCACCCGTGACCTGATCGAACAGATCGCGATCCTTCATCATCTCGGCATACGTGTCGTGCTGGTGCACGGCGGCGGGCCCCAGGTCGACGAAATGCAGCGGTCACTCGGAATCGAGCCGCGGATGGTGCGCGGGCGCCGCGTTACAGATGGCAAGTCGATCGACGCGACGACCATGGTGCTGAACGGGCTGATAAACACGCGGATCCTGGCGACCTGCCGTGAAGTAGGAATCGACGCGATCGGCCTGTCGGGCGTCGATGCGGGACTCGTTCGCGCCATCCGCCGCGCGCCGGTCAAGATGGATGACGAAATGGTGGACTATGGATATGTCGGCGACATCGTTTCGATCGACACGACCGTGCTCAGCAAGCAGCTCGATGCCGGGCTCATGCCGGTAATCAGCCCCTTGTCCTCTGACAACTCGGGCAGCGTGCTGAATATCAACGCCGATACTGTGGCAGCCTCGATCGGCGCGGCTCTCGGCGCGGAAAAGCTGATCATCTGCACCGGCGCAGCCGGCATCCTCGAGCGGCTCGATGATCCGCATTCGCTGGTGTCCTTTACGGATCTCGCCGGTCTCCGGCGTCTCGAGCAGGCCGGCAGCCTCGAGGGTGGCATGCTGCCAAAGTCCTCCGCGATAGAAACCGCGATCCGCGGGGGCGTGCGCCGCGTACATGTGATCTCCTACCGGCTGCGCGACAGCGTGCTTGCCGAAGTATTCACGAATGAAGGCACCGGAACGATGGTCGTCGCGGACATCAATACGGTGACCGCAGCCGAACAGCATCCGGAAGCGGCCGTGTCGTGAGCAGACTCTGGGACAAGGGCGGGTCGCTTGACAGTCGCGTGCTGGAGTTCACGGCGGGCGAGGACCACTCACTGGACGATCGACTGGTTGCCTATGACGTACGCGCATCGATTGCGCACGCCGAAATGCTGGCCGAAGCGCGCTTGCTGTCGGCTGAGGACCTGGCGAAGATCCGTGACGGCCTGATCTCGATCGGCACGGCCCATGCCCAGGGCGAGTGGCGCGTGTCGCTCGATGAGGAAGATGGCCAGACCGCGCTCGAGGCGCGATTGACCGCGCAGGTTGGCGCTGCCGGCGCTCGGATCCATCTGGGGCGCTCGCGCAATGACCAGGTCCTGGTCGCAATGCGCCTTTACATGCGCGACGTGGTCGGTGAGCTCGCGACTGCGGCCGATGCCGTAGCCGGCGCACTGCTCGCACTTGCAGCGCGCCAGGGCACGATCGCATTGCCCGGATACACGCATATGCAGCAGGCGATGCCGAGCTCCGTCGACTGGTGGGCGCGCGGTTTCGCCGCGGAGATTCAGGACGACGCTGAAGGCATCCGCCAGACCATGCGCCGCATCAACCGCAACCCGCTCGGCTCGGCAGCGGGATTTGGGACGCCCAATCTCCCGATTTCGCGTGAAGCGACGTGCCGGAAGCTGGGATTCGACGACGTGCACGAGCCGGTCACGGCCGTTCAGCTGTCGCGCGGCAAGGCCGAATCGCAGCTGTTGTTCGAGTTGACGCTGCTGGTGCAGGACCTCGGGCGACTGGCCGCCGACCTGCTGCTGTTCTACACGCGTGAATTCAGCTATGTCGAGCTGGCGGCCACGATGACCACCGGCTCTTCGATCATGCCCCAGAAGCGCAACCCGGATGTACTCGAGCTGGTACGCGGACGCTCGGCCACTGCGCTCGCCTGCCTGGTCGAGGCCCTCAGCATTTACTCGCGGCTGCCATCCGGTTACAACCGCGATCTGCAACTGATCAAGACGCCGCTGTTCCGCGGCATCGATATCGCCGGGCAACTGCTTGCCATTCTGCCCGCTGTACTCGAAGGCCTGCGGTTCAGACCCGAGAACATCAAGCTCGACCCTTCGATACAGGCCGCGGCGCGCGCAAATGACCTGGCGGTGAAGGAAGGCATTCCGTTTCGCGACGCCTATCGGCGCGTTGCCGACGAAGTCGCCGGGGGCGACCCAGGTCAACCGTGAAGAACTGGTTCTGGCCAGTGGCGGGTATCGTGCTGGTCGCCACCGGGAAACTGCAGGCGCAAGGACGTACAATCGGCTGCGCAACTGAACGGAGACAAGCACAACCATGCGCCACGGGGAATGGCATCGATCCGGTCGCGCTGGCTGGCTGCGGGCCGCGGTGCTCGGTGCCAACGACGGCATAGTCTCCACGGCGAGCCTGTTGATCGGCGTGGCGACCGCCGGGGCGCCGCAGAGCGCCGTGCTGATCGCAGGGACCGCGGGCCTCGTCGCCGGCGCGATGTCGATGGCGGCCGGCGAGTATGTATCAGTCAGTTCGCAGGCCGATGCCGAGCACCACGACCTTGCGCGCGAGCGCAAGGAGCTGGAAACCGACGTCGAGGCCGAGCATCGAGAGCTAGCCGCCATCTATGTTGAACGCGGGCTGGACCCCGTGCTCGCCGCGCAGGTTTCGGATCAGCTGATGGCCCACGATGCGCTGGGCGCGCACGCGCGCGATGAGCTCGGCATCACGAAGTTCGCGCGCGCAAGACCGATGCAGGCTGCAATCGCCTCCGCGATATCCTTTGCCGTCGGCGCGATGCTGCCGCTGCTGACCGCGATGGTGGCGCCGGACACGCAAACCGTCGCGCTGGTAGCGGTGCTGTCACTCGTGTCCCTGGCGACGCTTGGAGGCGTCGCGGCAAGGGTCGGCGGTGCGCGCGTCCTGACCGGTGCCATTCGCGTCACATTCTGGGGCGCGCTCGCAATGGCGCTCACGGCTGCAGTCGGGAGTCTGTTCGGCGTCGTGGCCTGATTGGCAGCGCAGCGTGACAGCGAATTCCCTGGACAATCCGGTCTGGTGCGCGCTGAAGACTCAGCATTCCGGACTTGCAATCACAGCTGCAGGCGCCGCGAAGTACCCGCATGAGATTGCGCCATTTGCCGCGGTTGGCGACCCACCGGGCCGCGCCGCCATGCAGCTTGCGAGCCTGATCGAAGACGGAGAATCGGTGTTTCTGGTGGGCGTGGCCGTGGAGCCGCCGCCGGGCTGGACCCTCGAATCAAAGAAACCCTGCCTGCAGATGATCTGTCGTGCGCCGCCGCCCGAAGTCCCTGGTCCGCCGGTCACCGAGCTGTCCGGGAGCCAGCGCGACGACATGCTGGCCCTGACTGCGCTGGTGTTCCCGGGATTCTTCCGGCCACGAACGCTGGAAATGGGCCGGTATATCGGCATCTACGACGGCACCCGGCTCGCCGCGATGGCGGGTGAACGCATGCGGCTTGACGGATTCCAGGAAATCAGCGCCGTCTGCACACACCCGGATTACGCGGGGCGCGGTTACGCACAGCGACTGGTCTCCCTGCTCTGCCACGGCGCCTTCCAGCGCGGCTTCGTGCCGTTCCTGCATGTCTACCACGACAATGCCCGCGCGGTCGCGGTCTATCGCCGGCAGGGCTTCATCGAACGCACGACCCTGCCACTCTGGTCGCTGCACAAGACAGATGGACATCAGTAACGATCTGCGCACCGTGCGGGTGCTGGAGACGGCGCGCTTGCGCCTGTCGCCGCTTTATGCGGGCGACGCGGCATTCATTCTTGGACTGCTGAATGAGCCCTCATTCCTTCGTTTCATAGGCGATCGTGGCGTGCGCACGATGGATGACGCGCGGCGCTACATCGAGGAAGGCCCGGTCGCAAGTTACGCGCGCCATGGCTTCGGCCTGCTCCGGGTCGCGCTCAAGGCCGACGACACGCCGATCGGCATCTGCGGCGTGCTGAAGCGCGACACGCTACCGGAACCGGATCTGGGTTTTTCCCTGCTGCCAGCCTACTGGGCCAGGGGTTACGCCCGCGAGGCCGCAGGCGCAGTCATGCAGCAGGCGCGCCGCGAGCTCGGCCTCGGGCTGATCCTGGCAATAACCTCGGTCGACAATGAGCCGTCCATCAGGCTGCTCGGCAAGCTGGGATTCCGCTTTGATCGGCTGATTCGCGTGGACGACGACCCGAACGGGCTTCGGCTGTTCGTCTCCGAGCCATGAAGCGCTGCGCCTGGGCCAGCACACCGCTCGGCATCGCGTATCACGATGCCGAATGGGGCGTGCCCGTGCACGATGACCGCGTCCTCTTCGAGTTCATCACGCTCGAAGGCGCGCAGGCCGGCCTCAGCTGGGAAACCATCCTGCGGAAGCGCGAAGCGTATCGCGCGGCATTCGCCGGTTTCGAACCCGCGCGCGTGGCGCGCTTCACGCCCGCCCGTCGCAGCAAGCTGATGGGCAATGCCGGCATCGTCCGCAACCGGCTCAAGATCGAGAGCACCGTGACCAATGCGAAGGCGTTCCTGGCCATCCAGCGCGAATTCGGCACATTCGACAGGTTCCTGTGGGATTTCGTGGGCGGCGCACCGCTTGTCAACCGCTGGCGCTCCTCGCAACAGCTCCCGGCCCGCACCGGCCTGTCCGACGCACTCAGCAAGGAGCTGAAACGCCGGGGGTTCCGGTTCGTCGGAACGACGATCTGCTACGCTTTCATGCAGGCAGTCGGCGTCGTGAACGACCATGTCACCGACTGCTTCCGGTATCGAAGCTGCGCCAGAGGCTGAGGCGCCATGCTGTTCCTCGATCGCCAGGACGTCATCGCACTGCTGCCGATCGCGGATTGCATCACCGCGGTCGAGCAGGCATTTGCCGCCCATGCGGCAGGAATTCTGCCGGCTGCGCCGGGCGTGCTCGGTGCGCATCTCGACGGCGGCGGCTTTCACATCAAGACCGCGGCGCTGGGCGCGGATCCCGGGTACTTTTCCGCCAAGATCAATTCGAACTTCCCGGCCAACCCCGATCGTTTCGGCCTGCCCACGATCCAGGGCATGATCGGCCTGTTTGACGCCGCCAGTGGCCGTCCACTGGCGCTGCTCGACTCGATCGAGATCACGACGCTACGCACCGCCGCGGCGAGTGCCATTGCAGCGCGGCATCTGTCACGCGCCGATGCCGCGACGCTGACGATCTGCGGGTGCGGGATCCAGGGTCGCTCGCACCTGCGCGCCATGCGGCGGGTGCGGCGGCTGCGGCGGGTGCTGGTCTACGATCGCGACCCGGAACGGGTACGCCAGTTCGTGCGCGACATGGCGCCTGGCCTCGGCATCGAGCTGGTGCCGACGAGCGAGCTCGCCGATGCCGTGCAGTGCTCGGACATCTGCGTCACCTGCACGCCGGCGCGCGCGCCGCTGATCCACGCCGATGACCTCCGGCCCGGCCAGTTTTTCGCGGCGGTGGGAGCCGACAGCGAGGAAAAGCAGGAATTCGAAGCGGGGGCGCTGCGCCGGGCGCTGGTCGTCGCCGACATCGTCGCGCAGGCCGCCAGCTTCGGTGACCTGCACCACGCGATCGCCGCTGGACTGATGACGACCGCCGACGTGCATGCCGATCTCGGGCAGATCATCGCCGGCAAGCGCCCCGGCCGCACATCCGACGAGCAGATATTCATCTTCGACAGCACCGGCACGGCGCTGCAGGACGTCGCGGCGGCGGCAATGGTGTACGAGCGCGCGCTGCAGGCTGGCCGCGGCCGCGAATTGTCGCTGACCGGCGGGAGCGTCCCCGGTGATTGATTCGCAGGTCATCGCATTTCCAGCGCCCCGGCACAAGGGTTAAGATCAGCCATCGGGGGACGCGGGGTCATATCGATGACCGGGAAACCGGCCGATAACCGGGCATACCGACCAAGAGGGGATATTCATGAACAAGCAATTCTTCATCGCCTGGCTGGTGATGTTCATCGTCTACATGGCCGGGGGTTTCCTCGTGCACGGCCTGTTGCTGCAGCAGGAATACCTGGGGCTGCCAAACCTGTTCCGCTCGGAAGAAGAATCGATGCCATTCTTCCACTGGATGATCATCGCCCATGTGCTGATGGCGGGCGCGTTCACGTGGATCTACGCGCGTGGCGTCGAGAACCGACCCTGGCTCGGGCAGGGACTTCGATTCGGCCTGGCGGTCGCCTTACTGTGCGTGATACCGATCTACATGATCTATTACGTCGTGCAGCCGATGCCCGGCATGCTGGCCGTCAAGCAGATCGTGTTTGACACGATCCTGACGCTCGTGCTCGGCGCCATCGTCGCCTTCCTGTACCGGGCACAGGGTCGCGCCTAGGCCAGTCGCGCGAGGCGATGTTGGCCGGCTATTCAGGCGCATCACTTCGCCATGCGCTGGAGGCGAGCGCCCATGACCGAGGAGAAATGGATCGACGTCGGAGCCAGCGAAGTGCTGGCGCAGAAAGCCGTGCAGGAACTGCGTATCGGCGCGAAGCGCGTTGCGCTGACATGCAGATCCGGCCAGTTCGGCGCAATCTCGGGTGTCTGCAATCATGTCGGCGGTCCGCTCGGCAATGGCACGCTGGACGGCGACTACGTCGTTTGTCCATGGCATTACTACAAGTTCCACTGGCAGACCGGCGAGGGCGAGCCGGGTTACGAGGCCGATCGGGTTCCTTCGCACGATGTCAGGGTCGAGAACGGCCGCGTGCTCGTCAATGAAACGCCGAAGACCAAGCGCGGCCGCCTGCCGCATGAGCCGCATCCGCTCGCGCGCGATCCGAAGCGGGAGCCGGGGCCGATCCGGGTGCTGGGCATATCGACGACCTCGATGACGAAGAGCCATCCGCGCTACAGCACCTCGGAGGATCTGCTCGAGCACGCGCTCGAAAGCGCGCGCGGCCGCACCGAGGACAGCTGCGACACGCAGCTGCTCCGGATCCGGGATCTCTCGTTCCGCAGCTGCGAAGGTTTCTATTCCAAGTCGGCGCGCGCCTGCACCTGGCCGTGCTCGATCACCCAGATGGATTCCAGGGACCAGATGGACAGGGTCTACGAGGGAGTCGTGCACTGGGCCGACGTGATCGTGGTCGCCACGCCGATCCGCTGGGGCGGCGCGAGCAGTCTGTATTACAAGATGATCGAGCGCATGAACTGCATCCAGAACCAGGAGACGGTTGCCAACCGTCACCTGATGCGAAACAAGGTCGCCGCATTCATCATCACCGGCGGCCAGGACAATGTGCAGGCGGTGGCCGGGCAGCTGCTCGGATTCTTTTCCGAACTGGGCTGCCAGTTCCCGCAGTTCCCCTATGTCGCCCACTCGCGCGGCTGGAGTGCCGAGGACATGGAAAACAACGAATTGCACGTGCGCAATTCAATAGTGCTGCACGACGGCGCTGCGGCACTCCTGCGCCGGTCCACCGAAATGGCAAAGATCATGATCGAAAGCACGCTGGGCCAGGGCGCCCTGGTGCGCGGCGGACGCAAGGGTCACGCGCTGGATACCCGCGCCCAGCTTCCGGGGCTATGATCGCAGTCATTCGAACCATCGGCAGGGGACCCAAATGACAAGCATTGCTGCACTCTGGTTGCCCATCATCGTTGCCGCGGTGGTCGTCTTCATCGCAAGTTCCATCATTCACATGGCGCCGCTGTGGCACCGCAGCGAATGCCCGAAAGTGCCAAACGAGGACCGGGTCCTGGACGCACTGCGTCCCTTCGCGCTCCCGCCGGGCGACTACATGCTGCCGCGCGCCCGGGACATGAATGACATGAAATCGCCCGAATTCACGGAGAAGCTGAAGCGCGGCCCGGTGATGCTCATGACCGTGGTGCCGAATGGCCCGTTCGCGATGGGGAAGAGCCTGGCACAGTGGTTCGTCTATGTCGTCATCGTCGGCATGCTGGCCGCCTATGTCGCAGGACGCACGCTGGCGCCTGGCGCGGATTACCTGACGGTGTTCCGGATCGCTGGCGCGACAGCATTCATCAGCTACGCGGTCGCCCTCTGGCAGATGTCCATCTGGTATCACCGCGCGTGGTCGACGACGGCCAAGGCGACGCTCGACGGGCTGATCTATGCGCTGCTGACCGGCGGCGCCTTCGGCTGGCTCTGGCCCGCAGCGGCATGAGGAAGCGGTCATGGAAAACTGGAATTTCGACGCCGACTACTTCACGGCCTGCAACTGCGACTGGGGCTGCCCCTGCAACTTCAATGCGCCGCCAAACGGAGGCAGCTGCAGGGGCTGGGGTGTCTGGCAGATCCAGAGCGGCCGGTTCCGCGACACCGAACTGGCTGGTTCGAGTTTTGCCGTCTACTACGACTTCCCGGGTCTGATCGAGGAGGGCAACGGCGCTGCCTGCACCTATATCGGCAGCAGCGCGAGCCCGGAGCAGCGCAGCGCGCTCGATGCCATCGCCCGCGGCAAGGCCGGTGGCGGCATCTTTCAGCTTTTCGGCGAGCAACTCGTCACGAGCTGGCTGCCCACCAAGTTCGTGCCGATCGAGTTCAAGGTCGTGGATGGCGTCGGCCGGATCCGCATCGGGGACATCGCCGAGGCGGAGAGCGAACTATTGAGCTACCCGGACGGCAGCACGATCAGACCCACGCTCGTGCTGCCGCACGGACTCGAATACAAGACCGGGTTGATGACGAATACCCGGCGCTGGGGCTGGCGCGACGGCCGGCTCTCGGCCAGCTATGAGAACCGCTATGGCGCCGTCGCGAGGGTGAAATTCAGCTCCGAAGGATGCGTCGGCTGAATTCGCTCCGGGCCCGGACTTCCAAAGGTTGAGGGGTTGTGCGAGACTCAAAAGTTCCATGAAGTGCCTGTACTACGTCGCACCGGAACTCGAAAGCACTTCGCAGGTATCCGATGACCTGCACGATGTGGGCATCGACGACTTTTTCGTGCATGTGATCGCCAAGGACGAGTCCGGCCTCAAGCAGCGACACATCCACTCGGCCAATTACCTCGAGACTCTGGACGTGGTGCGCGATGGCTTCCTGGGCGCCGCATTCGGCCTGTTCGCAGGCGTGATCGGTAGTGTGCTACTCGATCAGTTCGGGCCATTCGCAAACATACCCTGGTACGTATTCGTCGCGCTCTGTGCTGTCGCAACGATGTTCGGCGCCTGGGAGGGCGGCCTGATCGGCGTCGAAAAGGAAAACCGGAAACTCGCGCGATTCCACGACGACATCGAGGCCGGCAAGTTCCTGATCCTGATCTATGCGCGCAGGGACCAGGAGGCCGCGGTCCGGCACATGATGAAGAAGCGGCATCCAGAAGCGGAATTCGCGGGCATTGACAGTCATTTCGTCAATCCATTCTCCGCCGTGCAGCGCCGGCGCCGGGCTTCCGGCGACCGGGTCCGCGCAGTACAAGGGGACTAGCCGATGGCGATCGCAGTCGTACTGGTCCTACTCGTCGTCGGCTCGATCATTTTTCATTTCCTGAGTCCCTGGTGGTTTACACCGATCGCATCGAACTGGGGCACGATGGACGACACCGTGATCCTGACATTCTGGGTCACCGGCATCGTGTTCGTGCTTGTCAATCTGTTCATGGCGTGGGTCGTGATCCGCTATCGCCATCGCAAGGGACAGAAAGCGCATTACGAACCGGAGAACAAGAAGCTCGAGTGGTGGCTCACGATAGTCACTTCCATAGGCGTCGCGGCCATGCTCGCGCCGGGTCTTTTCGTCTGGGGCAAATTCGTCGTCGTCCCGGAGGATGCAACGGTCGTCGAGGCGGTCGGCCAGCAATGGCACTGGAGTTTCCGCCTGCCGGGCGAGAATGGCGAGCTTGGTTATAGCGATGCGTCGTTGATCTCGCCGGAGAATCCATTTGGCCTCGACCCGGAAGACCCGAAGGGCGCGGACGACATCCTGATCGCGAGCCCGGAGCTTCACCTGCCGGTCGGCAAACCGATCAAGGTCCTGCTGCGATCGAAAGACGTACTCCACAACTTCACGGTCACGGAATTCCGGGTCAAGATGGACCTCGTCCCCGGCATGATCACCTACATGTGGCTGACGCCGACTGAAATCGGCGAGTACGAACTGCTGTGCGAGGAACTCTGCGGGCTCGCGCACTTCGCGATGCGCGGTCGGGTCGTGGTCGATACGCAGGAAGCGTACGACGCCTGGCTTGCCGCGCAACCGACATTTGCCGGGACCCAGCGGCTCGCAGCGGCCGACCC
>JBAQWM010000376.1:0-6986 GCA_049298915.1 Steroidobacteraceae bacterium
AGTCTATACGATCGAAATCGTGGCGCCGCTCGCCGCGAGCGCCACGGCGCGCTTGCAGGAACTCGGTTACCGCAATATCGAGATCAGGCTCAGCGACGGTTACTACGGCTGGCCCGAGCGCGGACCTTACGACGGCATCATCGTGACCGCGGCAGCAGGCTCGATACCGCCGCCGCTTGTGAGGCAACTGAAACCCGGCGGTCGCATGGTGATTCCGGTCGGCATGCCACTTCGGACGCAGGATCTGATCCTGCTGCGGAAGGACCCGCAGGGGCGGGTTTCGACCACCTCGATCCTGCCGGTTGCCTTCGTACCGTTGACCGGCGAGCGTTGATGACGCGGCGCGAGGCCGCGCTGCTCTCCCTGTCGATCGGCCTGCTGGCAGGCGGGGCACTCGCCTATCAGGTGCTGCTGTTCAGGCTCCTCGCAATCATCCAGTGGCATCCCTTTGCCGCGATGATCATCAGTCTCGCACTGCTCGGCCATGGCGCGGCGGGCACGGCGCTCGCCATCGGCGGTCAGCGGCTGTTGATGCGCTTCCCCGCAGTTTATGCGACGAGCGCAGCGCTCTTTGCAGCTTCCGTTCCGGTCTGCTGGGCGGGCGCGCAGCGTCTGCCGTTCAACGGACTCGAGCTGGTCTGGAGCCCTGCCGCGCTCGGCTGGCTCGCCGGCCTTTTTGTGCTGCTCGCGCTGCCGTTTTTTTTCGCAGCCTGCTGCTTTGGTCTCGCCTTCATGCACGCGCGCGCCCGGATTCCGGTGCTGTACGCCGCCGACCTGCTGGGCGCGGGACTCGGCGCCGCGCTTGCGACCGCGCTGCTCTTTGTGCTGACGCCGGACGCAGCAATGCGGCTGGTCCCGCTATTCGGCGTTGCCGCTGCGCTGTTGCTGCCGGCCCCACGGCCATTGCGAGTGGCGCTGCCGGCACTGGCTTTGCTGATTGCCCTGCTCATTCCGCCTGCATGGCTGGCGCCGCGTATCACGGAGTTCAAGGACCTGCCGCGCACGCTGCAAGTCATGGGATCAATGGTCGAGGCCGAGTACTCGAGCCCTTATGGCCTGCTGACGGTCGTGCGCAACGACACCATTCCATTCCGGCACGCGCCAGGCCGCAGCCTCACTGCGACCGCCGAGCTGCCGCCCCAACTAGCCGTTTTTACGGACGGCGATGCGATGACCGCGATCACGGACCACGACGGGGCGCGCGAAACCTTCGCCTATCTCGACGAGACGACCTCGGCACTGCCCTACCACCTGACCACGCAGCCGCGCGTGCTGGTGCTCGGCGCGGGCGGCGGAGCGGAGCTGTTGCAGGCGCTCTATCACGACGCGCGCGAGATCCATGCGGTCGAACTGAACCCGATGATGCTCGCGCTGTTGCGCGCCCGAATCCATGCGCCGCGCTTGCAACTGAATCAGGGCGACGCCCGCGGCTTTGCGCGCGCCGATCAGCGTCATTACGAGCTGATCCAGCTGGCACCGCTCGATTCATTTGGAGGCTCGGGCGCGGGCGTGCAGGCGATGGCCGAAAGCTATCTCTACACCGTGGAGGCACTTGCCGACTTTCATGCCCGTCTTGCCCCCGGTGGTTATCTCGCGCTGACGCAGTGGGAGAAGCAGCCGCCGCGCGAGGGGCTCAAGCTGTTTGCGACGGCCGTCGAGATGCTCCGCGCGCTGGGGGTCGATCCGCGCGATCGACTCGCATTCATCCGCGGATGGCAGACCAGCACGCTCCTGATCAAGCAGGGAGCACTGACACCCGTTGACGTCGAGCGGCTGCGTGCATTCTGCGAGTCACGTGGCTTTGACCCGGCCTGGTTTCCGGGGATCCTGCCGGAAGAGGTGAACCGTCACCACCGCGTCCCGCGACCCTGGCTCCACGAAGGCGCGGTCGCCCTCCTCGGCAGCGGCGGGGAGCAGTTCCTTGCAGATTACAAATTCCACATTGCGCCCGCGACTGACGATCGCCCCTATTTCTTCCATTTCTTCCGCTGGAACCTGCTGCCGGAGCTGATGGCGCTGCGCGGACAGGGCGGAATGACACTGCTGGACACCGGATATCTGGTGCTGGTGGGGACAATCGCATTCGCGGTGCCCCTGTCCCTGCTCCTGATCCTGGCGCCGTTGACTGCGCTTCGCCGGCAGCAGCCATATGCAGCGCGAACGCGCGCTGGCATTTATTTCATGGCGCTGGGCCTGGCATTCCTGTTCGTCGAGATTGCCTGCATGCAGCGCTATGGCCTCTTCGTCGGGCACCCGCTCCTGGCGACGGTCACGGTACTCGTCGGATTCCTGGTTTTCGCTGGTGCCGGCAGCCTGGTCGCCACGCGAGTCCAGCACTGTGGACGGGCGCTACCTTGGGTAGTCGTCGGCATCGTGCTTCTGTTGCTGATCCAGGCCGTGGTCCTGCCGCCGCTTCCAGGCATCCTGGCATCGACCATCGGCCGCCTGGGCCTGACTCTCGTGCTGATTGCGCCGCTCGCATTCCTGATGGGCATGCCATTTCCACTCGGACTGTCGAGGCTCGCGGGCGAAGTGCCAGCATTCATTCCCTGGGCCTGGGGAATCAACGGCTTCGCGTCGGTGCTGTCGGCGCTACTTGCAGCGCTGCTCGCGGTACATCTCGGATACCGCGTGGTGCTGCTGATGGCCGCGGGACTGTACGCCTCAGCGCTAATGGTCTGGCCCACGCGTGCGTCGGGCGCAACCGGCGGTGCAGACCGCCCAAACCTCAGCGTGCAGACTGGACCTGACGGCTGATCTCGCCATGCAGCGCGCCGCCCATCAGCTTGCGGAAATCGGCCCCGCTGATATGCACGAGCGCGCGGTGATCGCCGGCCTCGAAGTAAACGTCCGGCTCCGCCATCAGGCTGTCGTCGAAAACGCTGTCGATGCCATAGGCCGCGCCCAGTGGAGGCACCGCGCCCGGCTCGCAATCCCCGAATAGATCCTTCAGCTCGTCCTCGGTTGCGAGCCCCAGCGGACTGCCGAAGCGCTTGTGAATGGCGCCAAGGTCGACCCTGCGCGTGGCTGGCACGACTGCGATGATGAAGCCCTGTTCGCCCTTCAGTACCGTTCCCTTCGCAAGCTGCGCGCCCGGGACATGCGCCGCCTGCGCGGTATGCGAGCTGTCCACGGTGCGCGTGTGCTCGAGGAGCTTGTAGCTCACGCCTTCGCGGATGAGATGCTTCCGGACGGTTGCTGCAATTGTCATGACTCACCCTCCTGCGCGGCTGCCCTGGTCATTCTGCAACTATACGCCGGGGCGGGCCGCTGCCGCCCCCCGGCTGGGATTGAAATTCAGGGCAGCTTGTACGCTCCTTTCCAGTCGGACCAGCCAGCCCCGGTATCACCAATGAAATTACCCTGGAATGTCTGTTCGCCGCTTATTCCAGTGTATTTGCCGGTGCCACCCACGAATCGTTCAGTGCCGGGGCACGCGGGCATCATGCCCGCACACTTCCACTCAACGAAGATCTTGTCGCCGTCGGCGTCCGTGACCACGCAGGTCCCGTTCGCATTGGCCTGGCCCTTGTTGACGTCGTTGAAGAGCGTGCAATCGACCCGGGCCTTGTGCACGAATCCCTCGCCCTTGTCATTGAACATGACCCCAGGCACCACTCCGGCATAGACCACGCGATCTGGTCCCAGTTGCTGTACCTGTCCGGTAAAGGTCCAGCCATAGTGCCCGGAGTATGTGCCGCTCTTGGGAAGATCGGCCGCCAGGCCGGGGGAACTGAGGAACATTGCAGCGAGCGCCAATCCGCACGCGAGGGAAGAGTTGCGAGACATTATTATTCCTCCTGAAAAGTCTAGAATCGCATCTTCGCGCGTACTTGTCAGCAGCCGCCCCACGCCGCGCGCCTGGACACTCAAGTTGACAAGCCGCTCAGCGTAATCAGAGCCATTGCCAATGCTTGGTGGCACAATGCCGATGACCCACCACTTCCAGGCACTCATGCCCGGCAGGACTGCCCGGCTGCTACTCATCGGAATACTGGCGATCACGCTGGCGTTGATCTCGCGCGAGTGGCTGGCAAGCATTCAGGTGCCGGAACTCGACACGCGTGTGGAGCCTGTCAGGCCCGGGATTTACGTGTTGTATGGCAACGGCGGTAACATCGGAGTGTCGGCGGGCAACGACGGGCTCGTGCTGATCGACGCCCAGTACGCGATCCTGACCGCGCAGGTCGAGAAGGCGCTGGCGGCGATATATCCGCGCGCGCGAACGCACGAGCATCGTCCAGCACCCGAGCATTCACAAGCGCGAGGTGCCGGCCACGCGGGCGGTGGCGCTGCCCATCATCAGCTACAGCGACAGCCTGACGCTGCACGTCAATGGAGATGAGATCCGCGGCATTTTCATGGCTGGCGCCCACACCGACGGCGATGCGATCTACCGGTTCATGAAAGCGAACGTGATTCACACCGGCGACCTGCTTTTCGAAGGCCGTTACCCCTTCATCGACTCGGACTCCGGCGGCTCAATCAGCGGTCTGATCCGGGCGATCGACCGCATTCTCGCCATGTGCGATGAGGAAACGCGCATCATACCCGGGCATGGCAAGGTTACCGGCCGCGCCGCCCTCGCCGAATACCGCAAGATGCTGGCCGTAACCACGGGTCGGCTGCGCGAGTTGCGGCGGGCCGGCAGCACGACACGCGCATGATCTGGAAACTGCTCGAACGCGAAGCCGCCGAGGTCGAAGTGGTTGAATGACCCGCAAGCGGCGCCTATTCTTGAGGTTGCGATGAAGAAACTCAAAAACGAGGGAGAACTCTTCAAGGCCGCGCTCGCCGCGGCCATGAAGTACGGGGTGGATCGCGGTGCCGTCGAATTCGAACCGACCGATTCAGCGAGCGAGAAGCTGCTCTACGTCTACCGTTTGCTCGTCCACGACAAGATGATCCATCCCTTACCGGAAGATCAGGTCTCCGAGAAAACCATGCGGCACAAACTGGCCATCTGGTATGCGAAGCAATTGCCGAAGGACGATCCGCTTCTGGGCTAGTGCTTGCATCTGGCCTGTCAAGTCGCCAGTGCCGCCGCTTCAGGACTATTGCAGCCGTCTCCACCCATTACGATATTCCCCACAACGCGAAAATCCCCTGGCTCGAATCCCATGCCCGGCTCACTTTCTTGACCGACGTGAGCGCGGCTTCCTGCGCTCCTCACCCGAGTACCAGATCGACCGCTCCGATGCGCCAAGCGACCTCCTGTCATCTTCATCGCTGCGCCGATCGGCATACTTCTTGAAGCGGCACTGACACTGTTGTGGCATCGAGCAATCTTTCAATGGCAACATCGGCGCTTCGACGGCCAGGCTCTTGGCGCCCTTTAGCGACTCGACAGCGGAACAGCAGTTGCCTGTCGTGATAATCGCCACAGCCGGGTATTTCTTCATATCAGCCCTTCAGGTTCTGGCCGTCTCGACCGAATGCGGACGTAATTTTCAACAAGTCGGTCGGCGACAACTGTGACAGCTTTCCCACTTGCCAGCTATGGGGCCGGTCGATATTCGACGGACAGTAACCCCTGCGCGGGGCCGGGGTTTGTCACTGGAGCGCTTCACGCTTGTGTCGTCGTGACAAGCGCAGAGAACGGGACCATGCGCCGGGCCCGCGCGTCCCACAGCCGCAGCCGTGCTGAGCGCAGGCTGGTCTTGAGCGTCAAGCGCGGAGCCCGTTGCAGACGCGGGTGCGAGTCGAAGCACTCGCGAAGCCGGTAGTTCGGAACGCGGGTTGCCATGTGATGCAGGTGGTGATAGCCGATGTTGCCACTGAACCAGCGCAGGATCGCCGGCAGATCGTAGTAGGAACTGCCCTCGACCGCCGAACGCTCGATATTCCAGACATCGCCACTGGCCCAGTAAGCGCACTCGAACTGGTGTTGCACGTAAAAAAGCCAGACGCCCGCTGCTCCCGCCAGCAGAAACACTGGAACGTGCACAAGCAGCAGCGTCTGCCAGCCGAGCGTCAGCGCGAGCAGTGTGAAGACCAGCGCAAGCACCATATTGTTGACCCAAATACTGACCCACTCTTTCCTGAAGGAGCGCGGCAGGTCGAGCGGCAGACGTTGCTTGAGGAAGAACTGGACGATCGGCCCAAGGCCAAGCAGCACCGGCATGCTGCGGTAGAAGCGATAGCCCATGCGCCGCCACCAGGTTGCAGCCAGATACTCGCTGACGCTCAGGGTGACGATGTCCCCAACCCCGCGACGGTCCAGGTTGCCAGACGTCGCATGGTGAATCGCGTGAGTGCGTCGCCAATAGGCATACGGCATCAGCGTCACAACACCGAGCACACGGCCGACTGCGTCGTTCAGGCGCTTGCTGCCGAAGAACGAGCCATGGCCACAGTCGTGCTGAAAGATGAATAGCCGAACGTAAAGCCCTGCCACCGGAAGCGCCAGCAGCAGCACGACACCATAATTCCAGGCCAGCCGTACGGCCAGAGCCATGACACTCCAACCCGCGACGAACAGCAACACCGTAGTCACCAGCTGGAACACGGCGCGACGATCATCGGCGCGGGCAAATGGCGCGATCAACTGGTGTAACGGCGACTCGGCGGTCGTGCCTTGCGAAATAGCGGAGTGAGATCGGTCAGGCATACACAAACCATCCCATAGAACTCTCTGCGTAGCAGAATACTGCCCCATCGTAACCGCACTGGTCTGTGCGATGGAACACATGCAACCCGTTGGACAAATTACGCAACAATCCGACGCGTGGCGCCGGAAGAGCTGAAGTCGCAATCCAAGAGAAAACCTGGCGTATCGCCAGGGCTTCAGTAGTTACATTGGTAGCGGGGGGACAATTGAATCTGTATCACGGGCCCAAGTTCTACTCGGGCCCTAGACACTTCTCGCCGGCACCACGTGCAATCAGGAAACTGGCAATAGCCGCTAGCTTACATTAACCGGCGGGAGCGCCTTTTTCGAAATAATCGCGGAAGTAATCGATAAACGCCTTTACGACAGATTCTAC
>JBAQWM010000377.1:0-1643 GCA_049298915.1 Steroidobacteraceae bacterium
CCAGCGTGGCGGTCACCACCAGCCGGTCCTGGCGCGCCAGTTCGGAAAGCATCGAGCGGATCGCGCCGCGGTACATCTTGCGATTGACCTTCTGCGCGTAGCTCCTCGGCTTGGCGGCAAATGCGCGGCCACCGCCGACCCAGATCGGGCTCCTGATGGAGCCGGCCCGGGCGCTGCCCGTGCCCTTCTGGTTCCACGGTTTCCTGCCGCCGCCGCGAACCTCGGCCTTGGTCTTCTGGGCCTTGGTGCCGGCACGGCCCGCGGCCGCGTAGGCGGTCAGCACCTGGTGGATCAGCGGCCCGTTGAATTCACGGCCGAAGGTCGCATCGCTGACATCGATTTCGGAGGCGGACGCCCCGCCACTCACCAGCTTCAGCTTCATCGCTAGTGCCCCCGCCTACTTCTTCGTTGCAGCCACGAACTTGCGGCGCTTGCCGGCCGCGGCCTTGACAGAGGGCCGCACCACGACACGCCCGCCCGGAGCCCCCGGCACCGATCCGCTGACCAGCAGCAGATTGCGCTCCGGGTCCACGCCGACCACCGTCAGATTCTCCTCGGTGCGGCGCACGCCACCCATGCGGCCGGCCATGCGCTTGCCGGGGAAGACGCGACCTGGCGTCTGACGCTGCCCGATCGAGCCCGGCGCGCGATGCACGACGGATGCGCCGTGACTGGCATAGCCGCCTGCGAAACCGTGCCGCTTCATGACGCCGGCAAAGCCCTTGCCGATCGTCGTCCCGGTCACGTCGATGACCTGGCCGGCTGCGAAGATGTCGACCTTCAGCTCGGCGCCGGTCTTGAGCTCCCCGCCTTCGCCCGCGGCGAGCCGGAATTCGAACAGGCCTTCGCCCGGCGGCACCGCCGGCTTGGCAAAGTGGCCCGCGGCAGGCTTGCTGAGGCGCGATGCCCGGCGGCTGCCGACCGTGACCTGAACCGCGCGATAGCCATCGGGGCTCGCGTCCTTGACCTGCACGATGCGGTTCGGCAAGACCTCGATGACCGTCACCGACACGGCTTCGCCAGCGTCAGTGAAAACCCGAGTCATGCCGGCCTTGCGGCCGACCAGACCTATGGTCATGATTTATATCCTTTTTACACTGCGCCGGCTGCAATTGGCCGACGCTGTCCCAACCCGTTCCGACGAGCCCGGGGAAAGCCGCCCAGTATAGCGGCCCGCTGGCTCAGTTCAACT
Source organism: Steroidobacteraceae bacterium (assembly GCA_049298915.1). GTDB lineage: Bacteria > Pseudomonadota > Gammaproteobacteria > Steroidobacterales > Steroidobacteraceae > SCUD01. The sequence continues at coordinate 1,193 of JBAQWM010000377.1, forward strand.
TGATCTGCACGTCCACGCCCGCCGGCAGCTCGAGGCGCATCAACGCATCGACCGTCGTGTCGGTCGGGTTGACGATATCCATCAGGCGCTTGGGGGTGCGGATGTCGTACTGGTCGCGGGCATCCTTGTCGCCATGCGGGGAGACCAGTACGGTGAAGCGCTCGATCTTGGTCGGCAGCGGCACCGGGCCGCGCACCGTTGCGCCCGTCCGGCGCGCGGTTTCGACGATTTCGCGCGCCGAGGTGTCGATCAGCTTGTGATCGAATGCCTTCAGGCGGATCCGGATGTTCTGGCTGGTTGCCATTTCTGCACCTTTATTTCAGTACCTTGGACACGACACCGGCGCCGACGGTGCGGCCGCCTTCGCGAATCGCGAAGCGCAACCCCTCCTCCATCGCAATCGGTGCTATCAGCTCCACCACCATCTTGATGTTGTCGCCCGGCATCACCA
>JBAQWM010000378.1:0-2134 GCA_049298915.1 Steroidobacteraceae bacterium
CATAGTGACTGCGCAGCCTGGCACGTGTTTCCTTGTCGGCGCTGACGCGATATGGCGGACCCAGCCGCAGGCTGCGCAACAAGGGCCTCAGGAATTGCAGATGATGTCCGATGACAATTTCCGGATAGCTCGGCTTGCGCTCCTTCGGATTGTCGCGCAGCCGGAATATCCCGGGCAGGAATTCAACGCCAAGATGCTCGCACACGCGCTTGAGCCCGGCGAGCGGGTTGCGGACGATGTCCTCTTCGAATATCAGGGTCAGCAGTCCGGACCCGAACAGATTCCGCGCCATGCCCAGGCGCTGCGCATAAAACCCGCGCTGCAGAATTCCCCATTTTTCGGAGATCCCGAATTGCCCGCTGAACAGCAACTCGCCCAGTGAGTGGGCCCGCGTCAATCGCGGATCGATGCGGCGCCCCCGGTGGTAAAGGTGGTGGTTGAAGGCGGAGATGGCGCGATCGACCGGATCGCGCAGGCACAGCACGATCCGCGCCTGCGGCAGGTCCCTGGCGATATTTTCGAGTGGATTCGGGAAGTGCGAGTCCGATGGGCGGTCGATCCAGAAATAGTCCGGGCTCTTCTCGCCGATGGCGATGGCATCACTGCCGGTCCCCAGGAGTTTCGAGTACCAGGCCAGACCCCGCGCGTAATTGCGCGTGTCATTGAAATAATTGACTTCCTTGTCATGGCAATAGACCCGCGGATGCTCGCGCAGGCGGTCGCGAAGCCAGCCGGTCCCGGCTTTCTGCTCACCGATGATTACGAATGTGGGCTTCATGTGCCTGGCGTGCCGGTGCTGCCCCTGTGCCAGGCACCGAATACCGTCGTATGGAATTTCGTTCTCTTGTAGGCCAGACGCGCGACCTGCAGCGACCAGACACTGAATGCAAGGGTGCTGCCCAAGGCCGCTCCCTGGATTCCGAACGCGGGAATCAACAAGGCGCAGAATACGACATTTGCGACGGCCGCCGATGCGACACCAGCGAATGCGTCGCGCTCGTGTCCGGTCATCGTGAGCACGGCGCTCGCTGGCCCTGCGGCCGCTTTTATCAATACGCCGGCACAAAGCGTGATCAGCGGCAGATACGCTGCGACGTAGTGCGCACCGAAGACTAGCCGTATGAACGGCTCGCCGATTACCACGATTACCAGCGTGAGCGCCAGCGTGGTCGTGCTTACGATCCGCGCCGAACTCGTTATCATCGCCTGCGCGCGCGCGAGATCGCCAGTCGCGTACATGCGCGCAACATGCGGGCTGATGACCGTGCTGGCCGTCAGCATGCCGAATCCGACGACGGCAGCGGTCAGGACGGCAATTCGATAAAGGCCGACGGACTCAGGACCGCTGATCGCGCCGAGCATGACCGAACCGGTCTGCTGCAATATGACCTGGGAACCGGCGAGCAGCGAAAGCGGAACGATCGTCCTGAGCCACACACGCGTCTCGTATGCCGGCGCTACGCTGCGGGAAGCCGCCGGCCGGTAGCGTGACAGCGCCATCGTGGCAAAGATCATCGCGCACAGCGCGGCTGCCGTGTACAACGCCATTGCCAGCGGCGCGGACATGCCGATCCATGGCGCAAGCAGGAATGCCGTGATCAGCAGTGCGTGCGTCAGCGGCCGGACCAGCAGGTCCGGCATCTGGCCGATGACGACGCGACCCAGTCCGCGCAGCGCCGCGGCGCGTGACTCCGCGATGCTCTTTATCGGTATCATCAGCAGCGCTGCCGCCAGCGTAAGCTGCAGCAGGCGGTCGCCGGATTCCAGCACGCCGCCAATGACAATAAAGTACGCAGACGTCAGCAGCATGATTGCCAGCGACAGGATCATCAGCAGCTGCCGGCTGCGTATCCACAGGCCCGCCAGCAGGGCCAGCTGGTCCCTGGCCTGGTAAATCGCGGTCAGGCGGACGATCAGCGTCGGCATCCCGGCATGGGCGGGAATCGCCAGCAGCGAGATGGTCGCCAGCACGTAGGCGTATACGCCAAACTCGCTGGTCGTGAGATTGTGCGTCAGCAGTGCCGTTGGCAGAAGGTGCAGCAGCGCGCTCGCGCCTTTCAGGCCGACGCTGCCGACGCTGCCACGAATGAGCTGGGCACGCAGTCCCTTGCCGCTCCCCCCGCCGGTAACGGTC
>JBAQWM010000379.1:0-1616 GCA_049298915.1 Steroidobacteraceae bacterium
GGGCCAGCAGGCATCGAGAACCGCGCCGAGGGAATGCCAGATGCCGTCGGCACTCGCTGGCCAGATGGCCGTCAGCGCGGTTGCCAGCAGGATCACCGGCAACAGCAGGCAGCTGAAAACCGGAATCGCAAGGGCGTTGGCGATCGGGGCAATCAGCGAAAGCCGGCCAAAGGCGATGGCCAGCACCGGTGCCAGCAACCACAGGATTGTCGCTTGTGCCCTCACAAAGGACATGCCGCGCTCCACCCATCCAGGCCCCGCGTCGATCAACGCAATCAGGGCGGCAGTTGCGACGAATGAGAGCCAGAATCCGGGCGACGACACGGCGAGCGGATCGGCTGCAACCAGCAGCAGGGCCGCTGACGCCAGTGTCGTGTGCACCGGGATGCTGCGCCGCAGGAATCGCTGCGCGGCCACGATTGCGACCATCACGACGGTACGCAGCGTCGGCAGCGAAGCGCCGGCGAGCAATGCATAGGCGCCGGTGGCGACCACCACGACGGTCATTTCGACGCCGATCCGTGCCCGCCGCGGCCGCGCCAGAACCCGCCAGCCTGCCCGCAGCATGAACAGCACGAACAGCGCGAAGCCGGTCACGTGCAGGCCCGAGATCGCCATCAGGTGCGCAACCCCGGTAGCCGCAAAGGCTTCCCACAGCCGTTCGGGCACATTGCTGCGCGCCCCGACCGCAAGACCCTGCAGGACTGCCGCCGAATCGCCGGACTGAACTGCCGCACCGATACGGGCAGCGATGCGCGCGCGCAGCCGCTCGACCGGATACCGCCAGTACCGGTCCTCCAGGAGCAGCGGCCTGGATCCGGCCGCGACGTATCCGGTGGCGTTGATCCGCTGCCGCAGCAACTCCAGCTCGCGGTCCGGCGCTCCCGGATTCGCAAGACCGTTGCGGCAGCGAATCCGGGCCCGTAGTCGCCAGACCTGGCCCGGCAGCGGAATTGCGGCCGCCTCGTACCAGCTCAGCCTCAGCCGGGCGGGCACCCAGGTGCCGTTCGCTGGCGTTGCGCGGAGGTCGAAATCGACGCGGCCCTGGCGCAGCGTCGCAGGACCGGTGACGACGCCGTCGAGCTCGACGATTTCGCGGTCGCGTGCACAGGGCCAGTCATCGGCGATGGTCCGGTGCGCGCCCGCGGCCGTCCACGCAAATCCAAGGAGCAGCGCGGCGAGCGCCGGCAGTCGCCGCAGCGACAACAAGGCGGCGGAAACAACTGCGAGCAGGCTGCCGGGGCCCGGCAGCGTGGGAAGGAAATGCACGCACCCGGCCCCGGCGCAGAATGCCAGTACCAGCCAGGGCATGGCGGACCGACCGTCGGTGACCAGCGCCGATCATGGATCCGCGCCCTGGAGCGCGTCAGCGCCTCAAGCGTCGTGTTCGAGCAGTAATCCGTCCTGCAGCGCCAGCACGCGATCCATGCGCGCGGCCAGCTGCGTGTCGTGCGTGACGATCACGAGGCTCGTTTCCAGCTCGCGATTCAGTTCCATCATCAGCTCGAATACCTGGCGTGCGTGGGCACCATCGAGATTTCCGGTCGGCTCGTCGGCCAGCACGATGCGCGGGCGCGTCACCAGCGCGCGTGCCACCGCCGCTCGCTGGCGCTCGC
>JBAQWM010000380.1:0-1932 GCA_049298915.1 Steroidobacteraceae bacterium
GCGTACCGCCGCGCGTGCCGCGTCGCGGCGCTGCCGTCAGCCGCCACGGTACGATCTCGCGCGAATTGATGAAGTACTCGAACTACAAGTCCTGGGCGGAAAAGATCCGTACCGCCTGGCGCAGCGAGGATGACGAAAAGCCGGACGATCCGGCGCCCGGCAGCGGCCGGCGCTGAGCGTCACGAAGTCGCATCCCATGGAAAGGCTTGCGCAGCTGTTTGACGAGCTGGATGACCTGGTCGGCGTGCTGCGGCATCGGCTCGGCCTCTGGCCGCCCACCCGGAGCCCCGAGCGCGATTGAAGCGGCGCGCCGCGGTCCGGCGCTCTTGAATCCCGACATCCGTGCCACCATTGGCGCACTCCGATCGCCAGGAGGCGCCGATGAGCGAGCACACGACCGAAACCCGCGGATTCCAGGCCGAAGTCAGCAGGCTGCTGCGGCTGATGATCCATTCGATGTACAGCCACCGCGACATTTTCCTGCGCGAGCTGATCTCGAATGCCTCGGACGCCTGTGACAGGCTGCGATTCGCCGCACTCGCGGATCCCGCACTCGCCGGCGGCGGGCCCTGCGAGATCCGCATCGATTTCGACTCCGGCGCACGCACGCTGACGGTCACCGATACCGGCATCGGCATGACGCGCGAGGAAGCGGCCGGGCATCTCGGCACGATCGCAAGGTCCGGCACTTCCGAGTTCCTGGCGAGCCTGAGCGGCGATGAGCAGAAGGACAGCCAGTTGATCGGCCAGTTCGGCGTGGGCTTCTACTCGGCCTTCATCGTGGCCGAGCGCGTCGAAGTCCGGTCGCGGCGCGCCGGCAGCGAGCCCACGGCCGCGGTGTGCTGGAGTTCGAGCGGGGAGGGCGAATTCACCCTGGAGACGATCTCGCGCGAGGAGTCCGGCACGGCGGTCACGCTGCATCTGAAGGAGGATGCGGCGGAGTTCACCGATCCATTCCGGCTGCGCGCGCTGATCCGGCGTTACTCCGATCACATCGCATTTCCGGTCCTGCTGCGCCCGGACGGCGGCAAGGGCGAGTACGACCGCGTCAATCAGGCCCAGGCGCTGTGGACCCGGCCGCGGCAGGAGCTGGATGACGACGAGTACCGCCAGTTCTACCGCCACGTATCGCACGATGCCGCCGAGCCGCTCGCGTGGAGTCACCACCAGGTGGAAGGACGGCGCGAATACACGACACTGCTCTATGTGCCGGCAGCGGCGCCCTTCGACCTCTACAATCGCGAATCGCCGCGCGGTCTCAAGCTCTATGTGCGGCGCGTGTTCATACTGGACGACGCCGAGCAGTTCCTGCCGCTGTACCTGCGTTTCATCAAGGGTGTCGTCGACTCGGCAGACCTGCCGCTGAATGTGTCCCGCGAGCTGCTGCAGCAGGATCCCGAAGTGCAGGCGATCAAGGGCGCGATCGCGCGGCGCGCACTGGAAATGCTGGCGCGGCTCGCAAATGATGAACCGGAGAAATACCGGACCTTCTGGCGCGAATTCGGCAATGTGCTGAAGGAAGGCATCATCGAGGATCCCGGCAATCGCGAGCGGATCCTGCCGCTGCTGCGCTTCGCTTCAAGCGCCGGTGACGAAGCGTTCCAGTCGCTGGCCGGCTACGCGGCGCGCATGCCCGCCGGCCAGAAGGAGATCTACTACCTGCTGTCGGACAATGCCGCGACGGCGCGCCACAGCCCGCAGCTGGAGGGCCTGCGGGCACGGGGCATGGAGGCGCTGCTGCTCTCCGATCGCATCGATCCGTGGATGATGGCGCAACTCGACGAATTCGATGGCCATCCGCTGAAGGATATTGCGAGCGGCGAGCTGGATCTCTCCGGCCTGCCGCCGCCCGCTGCGCCGCTGCCGCCGGATGAGAAGATGCCGGCGCTGTATGCACGGGTCGCCGCGCGCCTGGCAGCGCGGGTTGCAGGC
>JBAQWM010000381.1:0-6019 GCA_049298915.1 Steroidobacteraceae bacterium
AAAGGACGCTTCCATCAACGAGCACATCGAGCAGATGCGACTGTCGGCGACCAAGGCGCTGCTGGAACGGCCGGATTCGATCATCGTCGCGACGGTGTCGGCGATATACGGGCTTGGTGACCCCGAGGCCTACCTCAAGATGGTGCTGCACCTGGTGCGTGGCGACCGCACGGACCAGCGCCAGCTGCTGCGCCGGCTCGCCGACATGCAGTACACGAGGAACGAAGTCGACCTGCGCCAGGGCACATTCCGCGTGCGCGGCGATGTCGTGGACATCTTCCCGGCGGAATCGGAGCGGGACGCCGTGCGCGTGGAATTCTTTGACGAGGAGATCACCGCGCTGGCGTACTTCGATCCTTTGACCGGCGAGCTCCTGCGCAAGCTGCCGCGCGTCACGGTATTTCCATCCACTCACTACGTGACGCCGCGCGAGCGGCTGACGGCCGCGATCGACGAAATCAAGATTGAACTCCGCGCCCGGCTGGCGGAACTTCGCACGGCGGGCAAGTTGCTGGAGGCCCAAAGGCTGGAGCAGCGCACGCTGTTCGACCTGGAGATGATCGGCGAACTGGGCTACTGCGCCGGCATCGAGAATTACTCGCGCTACCTTTCGGGACGCGCGGCGGGCGAACCGCCGCCATGCCTGTTCGACTACCTGCCGCGCAATTCGCTGCTGGTTATCGATGAGAGCCACGTGACCATCCCGCAGTTGCAGGGGATGTACCGCGGCGACCGTTCGCGCAAGGAGACCCTGGTCGAGTACGGTTTCCGGCTGCCTTCGGCGCTCGACAACCGGCCGCTGCGCTTCGACGAATTCGAGCGCATCCAGCCGCAGACGATCTACGTCTCCGCGACCCCGGCGCAACGCGAACTGGAAAAATCCGGCCGGGTCGTCGAGCAGGTGGCGCGCCCGACCGGACTCGTGGACCCCGCGGTCGAGGTGCGACCGGTCGCGAGCCAGGTGGACGACCTGCTGTCGGAGATTCGTCTGCGTGCCGCATGCCAGGAGCGCGTGCTGGTGACGACCCTGACCAAACGCATGGCTGAAGACCTCACCGATTACCTCGGGGAACATGGCGTCAAGGTGCGTTACCTGCACTCGGACATCGAAACCGTCGAGCGCGTCGAAATCATCCGCGACCTGCGGCTCGGCAAGTTCGACGTTCTGGTCGGGATCAACCTGCTGCGCGAGGGCCTCGACCTGCCGGAAGTCTCGCTGGTGGCGATCCTTGACGCCGACAAGGAGGGCTTCCTGCGCTCCGAGGGCTCGCTGATCCAGACCGTCGGCCGGGCAGCGCGAAACGAACATGGCACGGCCATCCTGTATGCCGAGCGGGTCACGGGCTCGATGGAGCGGGCTATGGCGGAAATGAACCGGCGCCGCGCCAGGCAGCTCGCCTACAACGCCGAACACGGCATCGTGCCGGTGTCCATCCGCAAGTCCGTCAAGGACATCATGGAAGGGGCACGGGTGGTGCCGGGCCGCGATACTGGCCGTCACGGCATGTTGCGACTGAAGCCGGAACAGGCCATGCATCAGATCAAGAAACTCGAGCAGGAAATGTACCGGCTCGCACGCAACCTGGAATTCGAAAAAGCGGCGATGGTGCGCGATGAAATCAACGCGCTGCGGCACGCAACCCTCGGCGCTGACGCGGATCGGCTTGCGGGCTGAGTTGATGCGAGGCCCATGGATCTGCAGCCTCTCGCTCAGCGCCCTGCTGTTCGTCGAGGCCGCCTGGCCACAATCGGCAGTCGTGTTCCAGTCCGACTTCGGCACTCAGGACGGCGCCGTGGCGGCGATGAAGGGCGTTGCCGTCGGGGTGTCGCCGGACATCCGCATTTACGATCTGACGCACCAAATACCTCCGTACAACATCTGGGAGGCGGCGCTGCGGCTGGTCCAGACCGCGGAGTACTGGCCGACCGGCACAGTCTTCGTTTCGGTCGTCGATCCCGGCGTCGGCACCGACCGCAAGTCAGTCGTTCTGAAGACCAGCTCAGGCCATTATTTCGTGACGCCCGATAATGGGACGTTGACATTCGTAGCGCCGCGCCTCGGCATCGCGGGGGTGCGGGAAATCGACGAAGCCGTGAATCGGCGCAAGAACTCGGAGAAGTCCTACACATTTCACGGCCGCGACGTTTACGCATTCACGGCCGCGCGCCTGGCTGCCGGTGTCATCACCTTCGAGCAGGTAGGTCGCGAGCTGCCAAACGAGGTGGTGACGATTCCCCATCAGGCGCCACGCTTCGACGGCGGCGTGCTTTACGGCAATGTCCATACCCATGACAGAAACTACGGCAATATCTGGACCAATATCGATCGCGATGTCTTTGGCATGCTGCAGGTCGGGATCGGCGAGCTGCTGAAGGTAGAGTTCCTGAATGGCGACAAGACAGTCCTCAACCTCACCCTGCCGTACGTCACGACCTTCGGTTCCGTGCAACCGGGGAAGCCATTGCTGTACCTGAACAGCCTCGACAGCGTGTCTCTCGCCATCAACCAGGGCAGCTTCGCCGATCTTTACCAGATCGGGTCCGGACCGGAATGGACCATCAGGATTCGGCGGTGACCGCCTGATTGGCGTAGCGGGCGTCATGTGGACCGTGGCCGGGGAATCCACTACCATGCGACGCCTTTCCGGGCGCGTAGCTCAGCGGTAGAGCACTACCTTGACATGGTAGGGGTCACAGGTTCGATCCCTGTCGCGCCCACCAGGATTCGTCAGAGACTTCGCGGTGCTTTTTGACAACTATGGCACCAAGACCTTTGTAACCCCCTGACGATCAGGACCACTGGGGAGTAGAATTTTCCGTGATTGGAACTCTGGTGAAGAAGTCCCGATTCAGCGAAGAAAAGATCGTGGCGGTTTTGAAGCAGGCCGAAGTCGGCGTCAAGGTGGCGGAGCTCGCGCGTAGGTGCGGCATCAGCGAAGCGACGTTTTACAATTGGAAGACCAGGTATGGGGGCCTCGACGTCTCGCAGTTGCGGCGGCTCAAGGAACTCGAGTCCGAGAACGCCCGGCTGAAGAAGATGAACTCCGAGTTGTCGCTGACGCATCACGCGTTGCAGGATGCCGTTGAAAAAAGCTATAGCGCCAGCCGCGTCGTGCGTGGATTTCAAGCCGCGTCCCTGACGCCTGACCCATCCGGGCGCATAATCCCAGAAGGTGTCAGACATCTTTGCGGCAGTTCAAGAAGGCGACTGGCCCCGTCCGCCTTCTCGGGGAGGTCGACATGAACGCGCCACACGCCTGGGCTCTGCCGGGGATGGCCCTGCTGGCTTTGTTGCTTTCGGGCTGCGAACGAGTCCCGACCGTCGATGACGCCGCGCCATTTGCACGGGAAGCGGCCGGCAAGGCGCTCGAAAAGCAGTTTTTGGCTTACGACGCCGATGCGTTGGCGGCACTGGATACCCTCGGGTTGCTGAAGTTCAGAAATGAACGCCGCTACATGGACGTGCCGGTATTCGAGATTGCGCTGACCGAGGAAGGCGCGGCGCTCGGCCTGGAAGTCGACTGGCCAGCGCCCGACTGGCCCTGGGGGCCGAGCGGCGCCAAGGCTGTCACGGAGCCGCTTTGCCGCCTGGAGTTCGACAAGGTCACCGCAGTGACCCCGAATGAAGCCGGTCCGCTGCAGGCGGCCGACGTTACCTACGTCAAACACACGACCGGCCATTCCAAGTTATACGGCCGCCTGAGCGAGTCGAAGCCACCGCTGGCAGGGTATTGCGATCCGACGCTGGCGGAAGAGGGCAAGCTCGTGCTCGTCAAGCGTGAAGCTGGCTGGCAAACTAACCGCCCCCCGAAGTGGAAGGGTGATTGGAAGATCAATACCAGTTACGAATACGACGCCTACGGACGTGTCAGCGGCGCGGTCACCGCAATAACACTGGGCGGAGAACTCCTCGACGAAGACGGCGATGCAATCGCCGAAGAAGGCTGGTCAGCCATGCGCCCGCAACGGCGCGAAAACCAGGCGGGCGGCCGCAGAGTAGTCGAACTCGTCGAGGCGCCGTTCGAGGTCGCGGGCAACGTCATCACGTTCCGGCCGGAAATACACGACGGCCGCCCAGCCGGCGGCAAGCTGAGCCGCAGCGCGCGCGATCCGTGGCAGGCGGGCGGGCTGGAAATTTGTCTTGCAGGCGCGAGCCTCAGCTGCTGATGAGGCGCGGCGTCGCGACCGGCAGCGCTTGAACACTTGATCCATCACTGCGTGAATCGTTCAGGAGCAGTGTTGCGACGCGGGTGGGAGGCGATGACCGCCGAAGTCTTGACCTGCTTGCGTTTCGCGCTTGGCATGGGGCTGTTGTTGCTGTTGCCTTGCCGGGTGATCGGACAGCCTGCACTTCCAACTCAGGTACCTTCGGACAAGTCCCTGGTCGTCTTCGTTCAGGGTGCGAATTTCCTCGGCGGCCTGTACCAGGGCACGACCATGCTCGTCGGCGCCGACAAGAACTCCTGGGGATACGCTTTGCTGCAGCCGGGACGGCAAAAGCTCTGGGGCTGCGGGCCCGAACGCGACGTGGTTTTCGTGGCCGGGGCGACGCATTACTTCCTGTGCGACATCCTGATGTCCACGCTGCCGGAGGACGAGGCGCGCGCCTTCCTTGCCGAGCTGAGCGTACCCACGTCGGGCGAGCCGTTTAAGAAACCAGAAAGAGCCTATAAGACCTTCACGCAAATGGCCGAGCGCTACGAATGGCACTCCGTGCCAGCGATTCCGAGCCCGCCGCGGCCCGCCGCGAGTGACGGCTGGCTCGCAGTGCCGGCAAGTACACCGGTCGAACTGGAGCTGGTCGAGATGGTGACGTCGGCTCTCACGCCGCCTGGCGGGCAGGTTTGGCTGCAAGTGGCCGAGGATGTCGCGATCGAAGGCCAGGTCTGGCTGCCGGCCGGCAGCATGGTCCGTGGCGTTCTCCCCCAGGTGAAGCGTAGAGCCGGGCCCGCAATCGGAAGCTTCGAGCTCGTCGTGCCGTCGGTGGATGCGAACGGCGTACGCGTGCCGCTCATCGGGCAGTTTTTCTCGGCGGCGCGGCATCGGGCCAAGGCGATGAATACCGCGCTGTTGCTGGGCGGCCCCCTCGCGGTGCTGATGGTAGGCGGGAACAATGCCTTCGAATTGCCCGGAACGCGCATCCGGATGTGGACGCGTGAAGAGACCTGGATACCGCACGCGGGTGCCGCTGCCTCGGCCACTGCAGCACCTGACGCGCAGCGCGAATCGATACGGGCCCGCGCACTCTTCGACGTCAAGTTCAATCCTCAGGGTGACTCTCCGCCAGGCGCGATCACATTCCTCATCGAAAGTCCCATCGGGCTATCCGAGGTGAAGCTCGTGGCAGCACGCGGGCGGCCCCTGCCGGAACACCCGAGCGCGCAACAGATCGCGCATGACGCACGCGGCTGGATTGCGACGTTTGACGGCTGGAGCCTGCTGCGGTTCACCGGCGTGGCGGCAGAGCCGATTCCCCTGCGGCTCGCGGGGACGCTTTCAGACGGTCGGCAGTTCGTGGCGGATGCGTCATTGAAGGTGATCCCCTGAATTGGCGCCCAAGACGGAGTTCGGGTGCCGACCGAGCTGCTATTCCGAGATGACGCCTACCTGAAGACGGCGACCGCGCCAGTCGTTGCTGCCACCGGAGCCCCAGGAGCTCGCCCTGCCGGGCGCCGGTCAGGAATGCGAGCCGACTTGTCCCGCCAGCAACCCCTCGAGCCCGTCCGGTCCGCCGGATCACTGGGGATTCCACGATGCCCTGAGGGAGCCAATGTTGTTGCGCGCACTGCGCGTTTTCCAGCGGGACGGCGCTTCGCGCTTTGTGATGGTTAATGACAGGAACTGGGCGGGTATCGAAGCAAGGAATTAGGCACTTAACTGCTTGCAATCGTTAATATTTCTGGTAGGATACTGTATATCCAACCAGTCCTGCGGAGCCCGCCATGGACGGCCTGATTGCCTCCGTTTCCACGTCCGAACTGACCGACCAGATCACCGAGCTTGCCGGCCATCTGAATGC
>JBAQWM010000382.1:0-28485 GCA_049298915.1 Steroidobacteraceae bacterium
CTCGGGGGTCTTGCCGCCCCGGTCGCAATCGAGCGCGATGGGGCGGGCGTGCCGGTGATCCGCGGTACGACGCGCGAGGATGTCGCGCGCGCGACCGGTTTTGCGCATGCCCAGGACCGCTGGTTCCAGATGGACCTGTTGCGGCGCACGGCCGCTGGCGAGATGGCGGAACTGCTCGGGCCGGCGCTGCTCGAGCACGACCGGCGCATCCGCCTGCACCAGTTCCGCAAACGCGCGGCGCTTGCGCTGGCGGCGCTCGAGCCCGCCGATCGCGACCTGATCAACGCCTATGCCGCGGGGGCCAATGCGGCAATTGCCGACAGCGGTATGCGTCCATTCGAGTACCTGCTGTTGCAGTCGAAACCGGCTCCCTGGCGCAGCGAGGATACGCTGCTCGTGGTCTATGCCATGTGGATCGACCTGCAGGGAGTCGAGGCACGCGGCGAGCAGCAGAACGGCCTGCTGGCAGCGAGCCTGCCGGAGTCGCTGTGCCAGCTGCTGATGGGGGGCGATCCTGAATGGGAGGCGCCGCTCGACGGCAGCCGCCTGCCGCGGCCGCGGTTGCCGGATCCGGCGGAAATCAATCTGCGCAGGCTCGACCCCGCACTGTTCAATGCCAGGACGACGCTGGCTGCCGATCCTGATCCGCAGCCCATGGTCGGCAGCAACAACTGGGCCATTGCCGGCAGCCACACGGCGAGCGGCCGCGCATTGCTTGCGAATGACATGCACCTCGCCCTGCGGGTGCCAAATATCTGGTATCGCGCGCGGCTGGTCGTCGAGCCGGCGGGGCCGGACGTCAGTGGCGTGACACTGCCGGGCGTGCCGGGGATCGTCGCCGGCAGCAATGGCCACATCGCCTGGGGCTTCACAAACAGCTACGGGGATTTCCAGGATCTGGTCGTGCTCAGGCCAGCGGCGGATGGCGCAGACAGTTACCTGACGGCCGACGGCCCGCGCCAGATCGACACCAACCGTGAGGTGCTGCATGTTGCGGGCGGCGAGGACGAAGACCTGCTGGTGCGCCGTACGATCTGGGGGCCGGTCGTCGGCAAGGACCCGGAAGGTCGCGAACTTGCGCTGTCCTGGACCGCTCACGCGCCGGAAGCCACTGACATGGCACTGCTGGCGCTGGCGGGTGCGCGGAATATCGATGAAGCGGCAGCAATCATCGGCGGCGGCGGAATGCCCGGGCAGAATGTGCTGCTCGGCGACAGCGGTGGGCGCGTCGGCTGGGTACTGTCCGGTCGACTGCCAGAGCGACGCGGCTTCGATCCGGCGCGACCCGCCGACTGGAGCACAAGGGGGGTCGGCTGGAACGGCTGGATCGCCCGCGCGGACTCGCCGCGAATGCTCGACCCGCCGGACGGTCGAGTCTGGAGCGCGAACGCGCGCGTGGTCGGCGGAGAAATGGGCGCCATGATCGCTGATGGCGGCTTCGCGCCGGCGGCGCGCGCACGACAGATCCAGGATCGCCTCGCGAGTCTGCAGCGGGCGAACCCGGCCGACCTGCTTGCCATTCAACTCGACGATCGTGCGGACTACCTGGCAGAGTGGCAGCCCATCGCGCTGAACGCGCTTTCGCAAGCCGGCGCAACCGAAGCGCAAGCGCTGGTCGCCGCCTGGTCCGGTCACGCCGCGATCGACGATCCTGGTTATCGTCTGGTGCGCGAATTCGAAGCCGGCGTCACGAATCGAGCCTACGACATGCTGACCGCGCTGGCGCGAAATCGCTGGCCCGATTTTCGCTGGCGCACGCCGTCGCGATTTTCCGAAGTCACCTGGCGGCTGATCGTCGAGCGGCCGGAACACCTGCTGGATCCACGATTTGCCAGCTGGGACCTCTGGCTCGCGGATGTCGCGACAGAGATCGTCGGCAAGCTGCCGGACCACTGCGCGAATCTTGCGGACTGCAACTGGGGCCGCGTCAATGTGACGCGCATCCAGCATCCGCTGAGCCTGGCGCTGCCATTCCTGTCACGCTGGCTCGACATGCCTTCGGAACCGCTGCCCGGTGACTGGTCCGTGCCGCGCGTGCAGTCGCCGACATTCGGAGCATCGGAACGATTTGTGGTTGCGCCGGGGCTCGAAAGCGAGGGCTACCTGCACATGCCGGGGGGGCAGAGCGGTCATCCGCTGTCGCCGTTCTATCGCGCCGGGCATCGCTCCTGGTCGCGCGGCGAATCGGCACCATTCCTGCCCGGGCCCGCGCGGCATGTGCTGACCCTGGTGCCGTCAGGCCAATAGGCGCATCTCGCACAGATGACGCATAAACCAGCGGGCATCCACCATGAACATTCGCCGCTCACTCGCACTGGTCGCCTCCCATGTCGTCGCGATTGCCGTGGGCTTTGCCGGCGGAATCTACGCCTTGCCCATCCTGATCGCGCCGCCGGCCCCGGTCGTCGCCGAGATCGAAGCCGTCGCCGCCAGGGCAGCATTCAAGGGCGAGTTTCGGCGCGACTTGCAGGACAGTGACTCGCTGCACTGGGGAGAAGGCTGGGTCGCGGTCGCCAGCGACGCAATCTCCCTCAGCGGCAGGCTCGCGCCGGGTCCCGACTACAAGCTGTACCTGTCGCCGGAATTCGTCGAGACTGAGGCCGATTTCATTCGCCTGAAGTCGCGCATGGCGCGCGTCGGCGACGTCAGGACCTTCGAGAATTTCGTCGTGGAGGTGCCTCCGACCATCGATGTCGCCCAGTACAGCGCCGTCATCGTGTGGTGCGAGTCGTTCGGCCAGTTCATCACCGCCGCCAGCTACAAGTAGACGCGCCATTGCGTGCCGCTAGTATGCGCATCGCAATGAAATACCTGGCCGACCACCCACCCCGGAGGAACTGGAATTCCTGAAGCAGCCAGGCGCGGGATTCCAGCCGCTGCTCCTATTGCAGCGCTTTCATCGCGCGATCCAGTCCTTCGAGAGTCAGAGGAAACATCCTTTCTTCGAACAGCTGGCGCGTCATCTGGATGGACGGCGTGAAGTCCCAGCGCTCGCGCGGTTCGGGATTGAGCCAGGCGTGGTGAGGGTAGTTCGTGAGCAGCCTCTTCATCCAGGCGGAACCAGGCTCCTCGTTCCAGTGTTCGATGCTGCCGCCCGGCTGCAAGATCTCGTAGGGGCTCATGGTCGCATCGCCAACGACCACCAGCTTGTAGTCGTGGCCGTAGGTGCGCATGACTTCGGTGGTCCCCGTGCGCTCGGTGTGGCGGCGCCGGTTGTCTCTCCAGACCGATTCGTAGACGAAATTGTGGAAATAGAAGTACTCGAGGTGCTTGAACTCGGTGCGTGCCGCCGAAAAGAGTTCCTCGCAGATGCGCACGTGATCGTCCATGGAGCCGCCGACATCCAGGAACAGCAGCACCTTCACGGCATTGTGCCGCTCGGGAATCATGCGGATGTCGAGCAGGCCCGCGCGGCGCGCGGTCGAATCGATGGTGCCGTCGAGGTCGAGCTGTTCGGCGGCGCCCTGGCGCGCAAAACGGCGCAGCCGGCGCAGTGCCAGCTTCACATTGCGCGTGCCGAGTCCGATCGAGTCGTCCAGATTCGCGAACTCGCGGCGTTCCCAGACCTTGACCGCGCGCCGGTTGCGCGACTTGCCCTGCCCGATGCGCACACCCTCCGGGTTGTAACCGTCGGCGCCGAATGGCGAGGTGCCGCCGGTGCCGATCCACCGGTTGCCACCCTGGTGGCGCCCCTGCTGCTCCTCGAGGCGCTTGCGCAACGTCTCCATCAGCCGGTCCCAGCCGCCGAGCGCCGCGATGCGGGCCTTGTCTTCCTCGCTCAACTGCAATTCAAGGCTGTTCTGCAACCAGTCGGCGGGAATGTCGGCGCTCAGCGCTTCGATCAGCTGTTCGATGCCCCGGAAATGGGCGGCGAATACCCGGTCGTAGCGGTCGAAATGGCGCTCGTCCTTGACGAGTATCGCTCGCGCGAGCCAGTAGAATTCGTCGACGGACGGGCCGATCAGGCGCGCCCGAAGCGCCTCGAGCAGGGCCAGGAATTCGGTAATGGACACCGCGACGCCGGCGGCGCGCAGCATCTGGAAAAAGCGGATCAGCATCGGCGGCGGGCTGCTTCAGCCGGGCCGACCGGCCCGCCGGTTCAGGAACACCAGCTGCTCGAAGAGATGTACATCCTGCTCATTCTTCAGCAGCGCGCCATGGAGCGGGGGTATCACGACCCTGGGGTCATCCGAGCAGAGCGCCTCCGGCGGGATTTCCTCGGCCAGCAGCAGCTTGATCCAGTCGAGCAGCTCGGATGTAGATGGCTTCTTCTTGAGACCGGGAACTTCGCGGATCCTGAAGAACGCGGTCAGCGCCTCGGCCAGCAATTCCTTCCTGAGCCCGGGGAAGTGGACCTCGACGATCGCTTCCATCGTCTCGCGGTCCGGAAAACGGATGTAGTGGAAAAAACAGCGGCGCAAGAACGCGTCAGGCAGTTCCTTCTCGTTGTTGCTGGTGATGAACACGATCGGGCGGTGCCGGGCCTTTACCAGCTGCCGCGTCTCGTAGACATAGAACTCCATGCGATCCAGTTCGCGCAGCAGGTCATTCGGGAATTCGATGTCGGCCTTGTCGATCTCGTCGATCAGCAATACCGCCTGGCGGTCGCTTTCGAACGCGCGCCACAGCATGCCCGGTACGATGTAGTTGGCGATGTCCTGAACCCTGGCGTCGCCGAGCTGCGAGTCCCGCAGCCTTGATACCGCGTCATATTCGTAGAGGCCCTGCTGGGCCTTGCTGGTCGACTTGATGTGCCACTCGAATAGCGGCCGGTCAAGCGCAGTGGCGACTTCCTGCGCCAGCTGGGTCTTGCCGGTACCGGGCTCACCCTTGATCAGCAGGGGCCGCGCGAGCGTGACGGCAGCATTGACTGCGAGCTTGAGCTCGCCGGTTGCGATGTAGCTGTCGGACCCCGCAAATCGCAAGGCCGGCTCCTTCAATCGGCCCTGGCGGTCGTGGCTTTGGCAACCAGCTGCCGGAGGTCGGTCAATACGAGTTCCGAGTGGCCCTTGGGATCGACGCTGACGTAATGCCTGGCCACGCGCCCCTGCGGATCGATGATGAATGTGTCGCGCCTCGCCCGCTCGACCATGCCAACGTACTTCTTCAGCGTGCCGTAGGATGTCGTGACCTTCTTGTCGACGTCCGCAAGGATCGGGAATGGCAGGTTCTGTTCTTCGGCGAAGCTCCTGTGCGAATCGACATCGTCCACGCTGATGCCGAGGATCAAGGCATTCAGCTCGCGGTAGGCAAAGATGTTGTCGCGGAATTCACATGCCTGGGTCGTGCAGCCTGGCGTGCTGTCCATCGGGTAGAAATACAGCACCACCCACTTGCCGCGGTAGTCCTTGATCGAATGCCACTTGCCGGTCTGGTCCTGCAGGCGGAAATTGGGCGCCTCGGCGCCGATCGCCGGCGAGTCCTGCGCGACTGCCGCAGTGCTTGATATCAGGGTCGTGCAGGCAATGGCAGCGCTTCGTAACAGACGCATCATGAAGTTATCTCCGGTTCGGCCGATTCGATGGCGGTGCCGTGGGTCGGCCACGCGTAGCATAGTATCGCGACCGGCAGCGAGAAGACCATGAGGCGGCCCAAGGGTTCCCGATGACGAGCCAGGCTACAGGCGGAGAGCGCGTACCCCGGCCGCGCATTGCGCTGGTTCTGCCGGGTGGCGGCGCGCGTTCCGCCTATCAGGTCGGCGTCCTGAAGACGATCTCCGGCTGGTGCCAGCCCGGTGCGCCGCTGCCATTCTCCATCCTGTGCGGCACTTCGGCCGGGGCGATCAATACCGCGGTGATCGGGGCGGGTGCCGGCGATTTCCGGCATGCCGCCGCCGAACTGGAGCGGGTATGGAGTGAATTCCGCGTCGGCCACGTGTTCAGGACCGGCGCCCTGGACATGTTGCGCTCCGGCATCCACCTGCTGCTGGCACTGGTCTCGGGCGGCTGGCTGCTGGCCGTGCCAAAGGCGTTATTCGACAATTCCCCACTGCGCGCGCTGCTCGAACGGGAGATCGATTTCTCGCGGCTTTCACACGCCATCAGCAGCGGGGCGCTGGAAGCGCTGGCGGTCACCGCGACCAGTCTCGGCGGGGGCGAATCGGTCACATTTGTCCAGTCCGCGCGTCCGATAGACCCGTGGAGCCGCGTCGGTCGGCGCGGCGTCGCCACCGCCATCACGCTCGATCACCTGATGGCGAGTTCGGCGATTCCGCTGCTGTTCGCGGCGGTTCCAATCGGGCAGCGGCACTTCAGCGATGGCGCAATGCGCCAGTTCATGCCGCTGGCCCCGGCCGTCCACCTGGGGGCTGATCGCATATTCGTGATCGGCGCGCGCAGTTCGCTGCGCGATCCGCCGGCTCCCAGCAGAGCGCCCGATATCGGCGAAATGTTCGGTTTCATGCTTGACACATTGTTCATGGAAGGGCTGCATGCGGACCTCGAGGGTCTCGAGCGTACCAATGCCCTGCTGGACCACATGCAGGCGTGCCCGCCGCCGCTCGGCCTGCGACGGATCGAGACGCTCCTGATGCTGCCGCGCATCGATCCCCGTGAAATCGCGATCGCCCACCAGGATGCGATGCCGCGCTCGCTGCGAGCGCTGCTGCGCACGCTCGGTGTCGCGGGCAAGCGCGGCGGAAAGCTGACTTCCTATCTCATGTTCGAGGCGGCATACACCCGGGAACTGATCCGTCTCGGCGAACAGGATGCTCACGCGCGGCGCGACGAGATATGCACATTCCTGGGCCTGGACGGTCACCTCGGCAAGGCATTGTGACGCACCAGCAGCTGCGGGTAATGCTGCCTGAAGTGCACTGCCAGGCGCTCGGTCAGATAAACCGAACGATGCTGCCCGCCAGTGCAGCCGATCGCGACCGTAAGATAACCGCGATTTGCGGTTTCGTAGTCCTTGATGCGGCCCTCGAGGAAACGCACCAGATCGTCCGCCATACGGTGCACCTGGGGGCTCGCCTCCAGAAACTCGATCACTGGACCGTCGCGTCCGGTCAGCGCCTGCAGCGCCGGCTCCCAGTACGGATTCGGCAGGGTTCGCGCATCGAAGACAAAATCGGCGTCGCCCGGTGCGCCGTGCTTGAAGCCGAATGACTCGAACAGGATCGACAGCCGGCCCTGGCCCTGCGGTTCGACACGCAGAACGACCAGGTCGCGCAATTCGTGGACGCTCATGCGCGACGTGTCTATGACGAGGTCAGCGCTGTCGATCAACGGATGCAGCAGGCCGCGCTCCTCGGCGATCGCATCGGCGAGGCTGCGCCCCGCGCCCGCCAACGGATGGCGCCGACGGGTCTCGGCATAGCGCCGCAGCAGCACTTCATCCTCGGCGTGCAGATACAGGATGTCGCAGCGCAAGCCGGCTTTCCCCAGGTCCGCCATCAGCGCGGGTATCGATGCCAGGTCCGCGGGTCGATTGCGTGCGTCAAGCCCGACCGCCAGGCGGCGATAGATCGGCTCGTCGGTCTGCACCGAATGCGCCACCAGACCCTGCACCAGCCCGGCGGGGATATTGTCGATGCAATACCAGCCGAGATCCTCGAGCATGTTCAGCGCAACGCTCTTGCCCGAGCCCGACAGGCCACTGACGACAACGAGTCGGGTCATGTCCGGGGGCTTTCCGGCTGCGACAGGCTCAGCCCGACCGGCCCCGCACCACCTCCGCCGCGTGGTGGTCGGTCAGCTTTTCCTTGTGCTTGCGCATGCGCCGGTCGAGCTTGTCGGTCAGCGCGTCGATTGCCGCGTACATGTCGCCGTCGATCGCATCGGCATGGATGACCGCCCCGCTGACCCCAAGTGTCGCCTCGGCCTTGTGCTCGAGTTTCTCGACTGTCAGCACGCAGCGCACGTCGATCACATGATCAAAGTGCCGCGCTACGCGCTCCAGCTTCTTCTCGACATATTCACGCAGTGCCGGTGTGACATCGATGTGGTGGCCAGTGAGCGTCAACTGCATGGTGGACTCCTCTTTTGTTTACCGATCCGCCGGCGTTCACTGGAAGTCGGAATCCCCAGCGCTTCGCGGTACTTGGCGACTGTCCGTCGCGCACCCTGGATCCCGTCAGCACAGAGCAGTTCCGCGATCCGGCTGTCGGACAGCCGCCGCGCCGGTGATTCCTCCGCGATCAGCCTGCGGATCTTGGCACGAATCGCGGTGGATGAAACACCCGCGCCGTCATCGCCCGGCACCTGGCTGGAGAAGAAATAACGGAACTCGAAGACGCCGCGCGGCGTGTGCAGGTATTTGCCGGTGGTAATGCGTGAAACCGTGGATTCATGCAGCTGCACGGCCTCGGCGACATCCCGCAGGATCATCGGCTCCATGGATTCCTCGCCGCGGTCGAGGAATCCTGACTGCCGCTCCACGATCGAGCGCGCGACCTTGAGCATCGTCTCATTGCGGATCGCGAGGCTGCGCAGCAGCCAGCGTGCTTCCTGCAGTTGCGTGCGTAGCACGGCGTGATCGCTTTCGCGGGTGAGCATTCCGGCGTAGCCTTCATTGAGGCGCACGCGCGGCACCGACGTGGAATTCAGTTCGACGATCCAGCCCTGCGGCGAGCGGCGCGCATATACGTCCGGCACCACGTATTCGGTGCGAACCGGCTGGATCGTGGAGCCGGGCCGCGGGTTGCAGCTGCGTACCAGTGCCAGCGCGACGTCCAGTTGTTCGCCGCTGCAATGCATCTGCCGCTGCAGCAGCGGAAATTGCTGATTTGCGACCAGATCCAGGTGCCGGTCGGCGAGGATGAACGCCGCGTCCAGACCCGGCGTGGCGGGGTCGAGCTGCCGCAGCTGCAGCACGATGCATTCGCCGATGGATCGCGCGCCGACGCCGGCAGGGTCGAACTGCTGGATTACCGCCAGCACGTCCTCGACTTCGCTTTCGCTGGCGCCTACTTCCGGCGCGACCGTGTCCGCGATCGACTCCAGAGCCTCGGTCAGGTAACCGTCGTCATTGATCGCGTCTATCAGAGCGCGGCCGATTGTCATCGCGGCGGGCGGCAGCCGCGCCATCTCGAGCTGCCAATTCAGGTGTTCCTGCAGCGTCTGGCCGGTTTCGTCTTCAAATTCCTGGATGCCATCGCCGCCGGCCGACCACGATGATTCCGACCCGGCTGCTGCCGGTTCTGCCCATTCGTCGCCAATTTCGACCACTGGCACGTCCGCCTCCGCGGAATCGCTCTCGCTGCGGTCGATCTTCGCAAGGGCCTCGAGCGTCGTGGTGGGCTCCAGTTCTTCCTCGGCCTCGAGCATCACATTGGTCTCGAGTGCCTGCTGGATCTGGGCCTGCAATTCCGTGGTGGATAGCTGCAACAGCCGAATCGCCTGCTGCAGCTGGGGTGTCATCGTCAGCTGCTGGCCGATCCGGAGCTGCAGGGCGGGTTTCATCATGCGTTTGCGCGTTTCCTGGGCGGCGGAACCCACCCGGTCACAGCCGGAAATCCTGTCCCAAGTAAACCTTGCGGACCTCCGGATTTGCAAGGATCTCCTCGGCAGAACCGGAAGCCAGCACGGTGCCCTGGTTGACGATATAGGCACGGCCGCAAATTCCCAATGTTTCCCTGACGTTATGGTCGGTAATCAGGACCCCGATGCCGCGCTCCGCCAGATGGCGGGCGATGCGCTGGATATCGTGAACCGACAGCGGATCGACGCCCGCAAACGGTTCGTCGAGCAGGATGAAGGCGGGGTCTGCGGCAAGCGCGCGGGCAATTTCGACGCGTCTGCGCTCGCCGCCCGACAGGCTCATGCCCATATTGTCGCGCAGATGCGCGACATGCAGCTCCTCGAGCAGCCGCTCGAGCGCTTCTTCGCGCGCTGTCTGGTCGAGATCGCGGCGCGTCTCGAGTATCGCCATGACATTGTCCGCCACGCTGAGGCGCCGGAAGACGGAGGCTTCCTGCGGCAGGTAACCGAGACCGCGCCGTGCGCGCGCGTACATCGGCAGCCGCGTGATGTCCTCGCCGTCGAGCTCGATACGACCGCCGTCGCAGGGCACCAGTCCCACGATCATGTAAAATGCCGTGGTCTTGCCGGCGCCATTGGGGCCAAGCAGCCCGACGACCTCGCCACTCCCGATCTGCAGCGACAGGGAGCAGACAACTTGGCGCTTCTGATAGTTCTTTTCGAGATTGACGGCTGTCAGCAGGCTCATTCAGGCTGCTTCGGCGCGGGGGTCGAATCCGGCGCCGGTTCCGGCTCGCGTGGCTTGATGGTGATGAGAACCTGCTGACGCGAAATGACCCGCTGGTTCCCGGTGCTGTAGACCAGTGTCGCGCCGGTGATCTCGTTGCGGCCATCCGATAGCCAGGCGTTGCCGGCGAGTTCCACGGTGCCGCGCTCGAGGTCGTAATCGATGCGATCGGCATGACCCTGGGCTAGCTCGGTCTCGCGGCGCTGTTCGAATGTCGCCGGCGCCCCGGTCACAATCGCGCTTTCGATCTCGCCCCTGGAAAAACGGACCCTTGCCGTGTCGCTTGCCAGTTCGCCATCGGTCAGCCGGATTCTCACCGAACCGCTGAATTCCCAGCCGCTGTCCTCGAAGTCGAGGCCACTGGCCTTCGCCTGTGCGGCGGTGATGCGTACCTCGCCCTGCACGATCGTCACGTCATTGAATACCAGCACGCTGTTCTTATAGTCGAAATCGGTCGAGCGCGCCTCCACGGTGATCGACAGCCGGTCCCGGTCCTGGGCATTCGTCGCACCGGCGAATGCACAGATCAAGACGGTTGCGATTGCAGGCCTACGGAGTGAAAAGGCCATGAACATTGGATTCTAGCCGCAGACGGCCTGCCTTCAAGTCGACCCGCATTCCGCGGGCATGCACGGTATGGCGACCAAATGAGAGAGTGACGGCAGCACGCGTCCTGGCTTGTTCCTCGGCGGTGTCCAGAATCAGGCGCGCGGTGCGCATTTCGCCGGGCTCGGGCAGATCGCCGACCCGCCCGCTCATCCGCACGTCGCCTTCGAACTCGACGGTCACGGCGCCGCGAGGTACGTGAGCTTCGGCCGAAGTAAGGTGCCAGCTCTGGTTCTCGAGCGACTGGTAATCGACCGCAACCTCGCGCAGAGTGACCGCGCCGCTGACCGGCTCTTCGTCGGCGGTCGCGGCCTGCAGCGCGAGTCGCCGATTTCCGTCGGCGCCGAAGTCCTCGAGACTGATGCCGGTCAGGTAATAACCCGGGCGCTCGGCGCCTCCGGCCGGCGTCGCGACGCCGCGATCGACCAGCCGCCACTCGACCAGCACTGCGATCAGCGCGATAAATGCCGCCAGCAGGAGCAGTCGTCCGCTCATGGCTCGCGCCGGGTTGCAAGCAGCCAGTCGCAGAATTCGCGCGCGGCGCCGTGCCCGCCCCGCGCATGGGTCACGTATGCGGCCGCCGCCAGTACATCGGGATGCGCGTCGGCCACCGCCGCGGCGAGTCCGACGGCAGACATCAGTTCAAGGTCCGGCGTGTCGTCGACCAGGCAGGCAACATCCCGTGATTCGATTCCGGTGCGTGCCAGCAGTTCCTTGAGCGCATGGGCCTTGTCGCCGACACCCTGGGCCACGTCGGTGACGCCGAGTTCGCGCATGCGCTCGGTGACGGCGGCCGAGCGCCGACCGGAAATCACCGCGACGCGGATGCCTGCTGCAATCAGCATCCGGATCCCGAGGCCATCGCGGACATGGAACGGCTTGAACGACTCGCCGTCCGGCCCGTACCACAGTGTGCCGTCGGTCAGCACGCCATCGACATCGAATATCACCAGCGCGACTCCGACCGCAGCCGTCACATGACCCCCGCGCGCAACAAATCGTGGACATTGAGTGCTCCGATCAGCGCACCGTCCTGGTCCAGCACCAGCAGGCCATTGATCGCGTGCCGCTCCATCATCAGCACGGCTTCCGCGGCGAGTTCCTGCGGTCCGATCGAGCGGCATCCGGCTGTCATCACGTCCGCCATCCTGCTGCGACGCAGGTCGAGCTCGCGGTCGAGCGCGCGCCGCAGGTCGCCGTCGGTGAAGATGCCGACGACATGCTGCCTTGAATCGACGACGGCAGTCATGCCGAGACCCTTGCGCGACATCTCGAGCAGGCCCTCCGACAACGGAGTCTCGGGGCGCACCATCGGCAGGCTGGATCCGCGGCGCATGACGTCGGCCACGCGCAGCAGCAGCCTGCGGCCCAGCGCGCCGCCCGGGTGCGATCGTGCGAAATCGGCTTCTGTGAAGCCGCGATGGCCGAGCAGCGCAACCGCAATCGCATCGCCCATCGCAAGTGTCGCCGTCGTGCTGGCGGTCGGCGCCAGATTCAGCGGACACGCTTCGGCCGGCACACTGACATCGAGGTGCACGTCGGCTTCGCGGGCGAGTGTCGAACTGGCGCTGCCGGTCATCGCGACGAGCGGTGCGCCCATGCGCTTGATCAGCGGCAGGATGGTCAGGAGTTCCGTGGTCTCGCCGGAGTTCGAGATGGCGAGCACCGTGTCACCCTTGGTCAGCATGCCGAGATCGCCGTGGCTCGCTTCGGCGGGATGCAGGAAGAACGAAGGTGTACCGGTGCTCGCAAATGTGGCGGCGATCTTGCCGCCGACATGGCCGGACTTGCCCATGCCGGAAACGACGACGCGACCGGCGCAGCCGAGAAAGATGCGGCAGGCGGCGGCGAATTCATCGCCGAGGCGCCCGACCAGAGCAGCCACTGCCTGGGCCTCGATGCGCAGTGCCTGGCGTCCCATCTCGACGAATGCGGCGGTGTCCGCGGGCTCGTTCATCTTGTGTCAGGTCGTTGTCGGGGGCAGTCCGGCATCATACACCGGCATCCGGTGTCCCCTGTTCGGGGAGATCGTGCCGGCGGTATTCAATGCCGGATAAGATGACGGGTCAGGCCGGAGGCCGATCGAATGACGCCGGAACAAGTCCGTGAGCAGATCGAGAAAGCGCTGCCGGGCGCGAGGGTTGAAGTGAAGTCGGACGACAATGTGCATTTCGAGGCACTGGTCGTTGCGCCGGCATTTGCGGGCCTGCGCACGATAAATCGCCATCAACTCGTGTACCGGGCGCTTGGCGCCGCCGTTGGCCGGGAAATTCACGCCTTGTCGCTCGACACGCCGACGCCCGAGGAATGGGCAAGCCGCAGGGCGGGTACCGGGGTTTAGGCATGGACAAGCTGCAGATTTCGGGCGGTATCCGGCTCGCAGGCGAAGTGCGCGCCTCGGGCGCCAAGAACGCCGCATTGCCGATCCTGGCGGCAGGGTTGCTGGCAGATGCGCCATTGACGATCGCGAATGTCCCGCACCTGCACGACGTCACGACGATGATAGAACTGCTGGGCCGCATGGGTGTTGGAGTGACGGTCGGCGACGGCATGCGTGTTGAAGTCGACGGTTCGAGTCTGACGACACCGGTTGCGCCCTACGAGCTGGTCAAGACCATGCGTGCTTCGATCCTGGTTCTGGGACCCTTGCTCGCCCGTCACGGTGAGGCGCGGGTGTCGCTGCCGGGCGGTTGCGCGATTGGCGCGCGACCGGTGAATCTCCACGTTGCCGGTCTGAAGGCGATGGGCGCGGAAGTCAGCATCGAAGGCGGCTACATCCATGCAAGAGCCGGCCGGCTGAAGGGGACGCGCATCCTGCTCGATACGGTCACGGTTACCGGCACCGAAAACCTGATGATGGCCGCGACGCTCGCGGAGGGTCGTACCCGGATCGAGAACGCTGCGCGCGAACCAGAGGTGGTTGATCTGGCCGGTTGCCTGAATGCAATGGGCGCAGCCATTTCCGGCGCGGGCACCGACACGATCGTCATCGAGGGTCGCAAGCGTCTCGGCGGATGCGAGTATGGCGTGCTGCCGGACCGCATCGAGACCGGCACTTTTCTCGTGGCTGGGGCGATCACGGGCGGATGCGTGCGGGTGCGCAGCACGCGGCCCGGGCACCTCGACGCCGTGCTTCTGAAATTGCGCGAAACCGGAGCCGTGGTCGAGACCGGCCCGGACTGGATCAGCGTCGACATGCTGGGCAGGCGGCCGGTGGCCGTCGATATCCGCACCGCGCCGTATCCGGGATTCCCGACCGACATGCAGGCCCAGTTTGCAGCGCTCGACGCGATTGCCGACGGTGTTGCGACGATCGTCGAAACGATCTTCGAGAACCGCTACATGCACATGCTCGAACTGCGCCGGCTCGGCGCTGAGCTGCGAATCGAGGGCCACACTGCGATCATCCACGGCGTGCCGCGGCTCTCGGGCGCGCCAGTCATGGCCACCGACCTGCGCGCGTCCGCAAGTCTGGTGCTGGCAGGACTGGTGGCCGAAGGCGTGACCGACGTCCAGCGCATCTATCACATCGATCGCGGCTACGAATGCATCGAGGAGAAGCTGCAGCAGCTGGGCGCCAATATCCGGCGCATGCCGGGCGCCCGGATCTGATGCCGGTCAGGCGGCGGGTGAGGCGCCCGCCCGCGCCGGCCGTTCGATGACTTCGATCCGGACATTGTGCTCGCGCAACAGGCCCTCGAACGGCGGGCCTCGCCACAGACTGAGTTTCACGCGCTGGCCCGGCTTCAGCATCGCGACCCGTGCCATCAGGTCCTGCGCGCCGCGCAGTCTGCTGCCATTGACTTCGGTGATGATGTCGCCGCGTGCGACGCCCTGCGCATTCGCCGGGCTGCCTTCATAGACCTGCCTGACCAGCACCGAACCCTCCGGAATGCCGAACTGCTCGGCCTCGAGCGCGGTCAGTTCCCGGGGCACGATGCCGATCCAGCCGCGCACGACCCTGCCGTCGCGCAGGATGGCGTCCACGACGCCGCGCACCAGGTCGATCGGTATGGCGAAGCCGATGCCCTCGATTCCCAGCATCCGTCCTGCGATGGCAGTGTTGAGCCCGACCAGTTCACCAGCCGCATTGATCAGCGCACCGCCCGAATTGCCGAAATTGATCGGCGCATCGGTCTGGATGAAATTCTCGTAGGTCGATACGCCAAGCTTGCCGCGGCCGGTGGCGCTGATGATTCCCTGCGTGACGGTCTGGCCGAGACCGATCGGATTGCCGATGGCGAGCACCGGCTCGCCGACACGGAGCCGGTCGGATCGACCGATCGGAATCACCGGGAGATCGGCGAGCTTGATCCTGAGAACCGCCAGATCGGTATCGCGATCCACTCCGACTAGCGTGGCCGATGCCTCGCGACCGTCCTTGAGCTGCACATTGATCTGCGAGGCGTTCTCGATCACGTGGAAATTAGTCGCCACGTGTCCATTCGCATCGTAAATGACGCCGGAACCAAGGCTGCGTTCCACGCGTTCGCGGTAATCCGGCCACACGTCGCCAAACAGGCGTCCGATTTCCGGCGGTAACCTGCCGACAGTCGGCACCAGCACGCGGCGCTCGGTGTAGATATTCACGACCGCCGGCGCGGAGCGGTCCACGGCATCGGCGTAACTCGGGAATTGCGGCTGCGGCGCGGTTGCGCGCACGGCCTCCGGTTCGGTCTCCGGCTCCGGTGCGGGAATGGCCTGGGTGGCCGTCGCGGGCGCGGTTGCCACCGCATCATCGCTGGTCGTGCCACGCCGCAGCAGCACGACCGCAAGCGCGACCGCAAGCCCCACTGCAACCCAGGGTGAAATCCAGCGCAACCAGCCCGGAATACCCGACATTGGCGCGGCGACCTCCGATTGGACAATGGTGTCTGCGTGTATAATGCGTCAAACCACGCAGCGAACGAAAACAGAACCGATGGGCGAAGAAATCGACCGTGGCCGGCGCCAGTTGTTGACGGTGGCCACGGCCATCACGGGCGCGATCGGCATGGCATTCGCGGCGGCGCCATTCCTGGCCTCGTGGAGACCCAGCGCCCGCGCCAAGGCGCTCGGGGCGCCGGTTGAAATCAACATCAGCCGGCTCGAACCGGGCGCGATGCTCAGGATCGTGTGGCGCGGGACGCCGGTATTCGTGGTGCGGCGCACGCCGGGCATGATCGCCGCGCTGGCCGGCAACGACCAGCTTCTGTCGGACCCGGGTTCGGACCAATCCAGACAGCCCGCGTATGCAAAGAACGCCGAGCGGGCGCGCAATCCCGAGTATTTCGTCGTGCTGGGTGTGTGCACGCACCTGGGCTGCGCGCCGCAGAGCCGCTTCGCCCCCGGCGACCAGGAGCTCGGCCTGGACTGGCCCGGCGGTTTCTTCTGCCCCTGTCACGGTTCGAAATTCGATGTCGCGGGTCGCGTGTTCAAGGGTGTGCCTGCGCCAACCAATCTCGAGGTCCCGCCCTACGCCTTCGCCGACAGCAAGCACATATTGATCGGGCTCGATGAAGTGAGGTCCATCTGATGGCGACCGCACGGTCGAATGCGGCCGCCGGCGGCAGGCTGAGGACGCTCGGAGCCTGGATCGACGAACGATTCCCGATGACGGCGCTCTGGAAGGAGCACATGTCGGAGTACGATGCTCCGAAAAATTTCAATTTCTGGTATTACTTCGGCTCGATCGCGATCTTCGTGCTGGCGCTGCAGATCGTGACCGGCATCTTCCTGACGATGAGCTACAAGCCCTCGGATCTCGAGGCCTTCGAGTCGGTCGAATACATCATGCGGGATGTCGAGTGGGGCTGGCTGATCCGCTACCTGCATTCGACCGGCGCTTCGGCGTTCTTCGTCGTCGTTTACCTGCACATGTTCCGCGCGCTGCTGTATGGCTCGCACCGCAAGCCGCGCGAATTGCTGTGGATCTTCGGGGTGCTGATCTATTTCGCGCTGATGGCTGAAGCCTTCATGGGCTACCTGCTGCCATGGGGAAACATGTCCTACTGGGGCGCGCAGGTGATCGTTTCGCTGTTCGGCTCGTTCCCCTGGTTCGGCAACGCGCTGGTCGAATGGATCCGCGGCGACTATTTCATTTCTGATATCACGCTGAACCGCTTCTTCGCATTGCATGTGGTCGCGCTGCCGCTGGTACTGATTTTCCTGGTCGTCGCACACATTCTCGCGCTGCATGAGGTCGGGTCGAACAACCCGGACGGCATCGAGATCAAGAAGAACAAGGGGCCGGACGGCCGTCCGCTGGACGGCGTCGCGATGCATCCTTACTACACGGTGAAGGACTTCTACGGCCTGTCGATATTCCTCGTGCTGTTTGCGGCCGTCGTCTTCTATGCGCCGGAGATGGGCGGGCTGTTCCTCGAGGCCGCAAATTTCGAGCCGGCCAATCCGGTGCTGACGCCCGCGCACATCGCCCCGATCTGGTACTTCACGCCCTATTACGCGATGCTGCGCGCGGTGCCGGCCTTTGCCGGTACCCAGGTCTGGGGCGTGCTGGTGATGTTCGCGGCGATCCTGCTGCTGCTGTTCCTGCCCTGGCTCGACCGGGCGCCGGTCAAGTCGATCCGCTACCGCGGCCCGATTTACCGGATCGCGCTGATGCTGTTCGCGGCCACATTCATCATGCTCGGCTACTGCGGGTTGATGCCCGCCGAGCAGCCGTACAAGGCGATGTCGGTGTTCGGTACCCTCTACTACTTCGCATTCTTCCTGCTGCTGCCCTGGTACTCGCGCATCGACAGCCACAAGCCGGAACCGTCGCGGGTAACGTCGTGAGAACTGCCAGGATCCTGACCGCGCTGATCGCGGTCGCCTGGCCGCTGGCGCTGTCGGCAGCGAGCGCCCGCTTTCCGCTGCAGAAGGCGCACACGGATGTGACCAGTCTGGCATCGCTGCAGCGCGGCGCGCGCAATTTCGTCAATTACTGCCTCGGGTGCCATTCGGCGCGCTTCATGCGTTACAGCCAACTCGCCGATGACCTGGCACTGACCAAGGACGAACTGCGGACCAACCTGATGTTCACCGGCATCCGCATTTACGATGCCATGCTGAGCTCGATGCCGCCGGAACAGGCGCGCGACTGGTTTGGCAATGCGCCACCCGACCTGTCGCTGATCGCACGCAGTCGCGGCGTCGATTATGTCTACACCTACCTGAAGTCATTTTACGAGGATCGCTCGCGCCCGACCGGTGTGAACAATGCCGTTCTCGCCAACAGCGTGATGCCGGACGTCCTGGTCGGCCTGCAGGGCGTGCAGATACCGCGCTACGAGGAGGTGCCGGGGCCGAATGGCAGCGCGGTCCGGAATCTGGTCGCGCTCGAAGCCGCGGCGCCGGGCGAGCTGAGCGCCGCGGAGTACGACGGGTTCGTGCGCGATACGGTCGCATTCCTCGAGTATGTCGCCGAACCGACCAAGGCGCAGCGCCGCTCATTGGGCGTCTGGGTCCTCCTGTACCTGCTGATGTTCACGGCCTTCACTTACTTCCTGAAAAAGGAGTACTGGAAGGACGTGAAGTGACGCGGCCCGCGCTGCAATGAGGGCCTGACCAGATGGCCGCGCAGCGGACCTCGCGACGACCCTATCTGGTGCGCGCGATGCATGAGTGGATGACCGACAATGGCCAGACTCCGCACCTGGTCGTCGACGCCGGCGTAGTCGGCACTGAAGTCCCGGCGGCCTATGTGCGCGACGGTCGCATCACGTTGAATGTCGGCTGGCCAGCCACCCAGGGCCTCAAACTCGGCAATGCATGGATCGAGTTCGCCGCACGCTTCGGCGGCGTGCCGACGCAGGTGCGAGTGCCGGTCGCCGCGGTCCTCGGCATCTACGCGCGCGAAACCGGGCAGGGTATGCTGTTCCAGGACGAGACCGACACGACGCCACCGGCAACACCCGGCCCCGAGGACTCGGGCACCCGCCCGAAACTCCGCGTCGTCAAGTAGTCACTGCCACCGCTTTGAACTCTGTCGCCGCGACCGAGGTGGCGTGGGTGTCTCCGAGCGGAGCATAAGTTCCGGCGCAGCGAGGAGACACCCCGCCGGATCCCGGTCGCGGCGACTGATGCTGCCACGCTAAAGGCTGAATGCGGCGCGGATCAGCTCACAGTGCAGCTTGTCGGCGGGACCCGTGACCTCGACCACGTCGAAGCGCGCCGGCATCCGCGCGAGAGCAGGTTGCGTCGCCAGCAGGGCGCGCGCCGCCCGGATGATGCGCCGGCGCTTGAGGCGGGTGACACTGGCGGCGGCGCCGCCGAACCGTTCGCTCGCGCGGTAGCGGACCTCGATGATCGCCAGTGCCGTGCCGTCGATTGCTACGACGTCGAGTTCGCCCACGCGCGCCCGGAAATTGTTCTGCAGGATCCGATAGCCGACCCGCTGGAGGTGATCGACCGCGGCCGCTTCCGCGGCGCGACCGATCTCGAGATGCCTCGGCGCGTTCACGTGGCGGGGATGATGGAACCGGGGTCTGGCAGCAATACAGGTTTGCCGTCGACGACCTGGACCCAGTCGAGTTCACGGTGGATGCGCCCATCCCGGTCGATATCCAGGTGGCCAGTCAGCCCCGGCAATGCCATCGAATCTGGCCCGCGCAGCCGCCTCAGCTGACCAACCAGGAGAAATGCATCGTAGCCGAATGCATGCAGGCGGCCGAGCTGGCCGGCGCGTTCCGGCCAGAATCGCAGCGCGGACTCGCGCGCGGCCGCGGCAGCGCCGTACGGATCAAGGACCCACGGCATGTCCGGAAAGATCACGCCGTCCAGGTCCACATTGCTGATGCCCTGCGGGTCGTAGATGTCGGACAACGCGTAAACCGGCAGAGCACTCGCGTAATTGAATCTCAGCTGCGTGCGAATCAGCCTGCCGTGCAACGGCTGCGCGGCGACGAATATGAAACTCGCATCCGGGCGCGGCGTGCTGCCGCGCTGTCCACTGGTGCGCAACAGCCCCCGCAGCAGTTCATTGAAGTCGGATGTATCCGGCGAGTAGTACGTCTGATCCACCAGCTGCCCGCCGGCCGCAAACAGTTCAGCGGCAAATGCCGCCTGCACGCGCCGCCCCCAGTCCGTCTGCGGGGCCAGCGAGAGACCAGCGATACGGCCGTCGGCGACCGCACGGCGCGCCACCAGCCGTGCCTCATCCTCGGGAGAAAGGGCAAATTGATAGAAGCGCTCCGGTACCGTCACGCCGTCAGGCAGGAAATTCAGCGCGAGCGTCGTCGCGCGCCCGTCCGCAAGCGTTGCCAGACCTGACACCTCCTCCCGCGTCAATGGCCCAACGACGAAATCGCTCCCGTCCGCGATCGCCTGCAGGTAGGACGAGGGCGCATCGCGGGCAGCGACGTCATAGATGCGCAGTCGCGGACGCGAGCCGGCAGGTTGCTCGTAATAGGCGCCGAGAAAGCCGTCGCGCACGGCGATGCCTGCGGCCTCCGCGCGCCCCGACAATGGCAGCAGGAGCGCGATCTGCCGCGGCAGCTCGGCGCTCCCGGTGGACGCATCGGGCAGCCCACGCCACAGTTCGTCCGAGGCCGGATGGGCCGGATAACGCGAGCGCCAGATCTGTACGCGCCGCTGCACTCCGAGTGCGCCGGCCCTGGCATCGGCGACGATGCGACCGAGCTCGAGCCAGCCGGCCACCAGCGAATCGGCATCCGCCGGCGGCCTGGTATCCGCGCCACGGTTCTGCGCTGCGCTGATGCCGTCGAGAATCAGGCGCTGGTTTGCATCCCG
The DNA here is from genome assembly GCA_049298915.1 of Steroidobacteraceae bacterium. Taxonomy (GTDB): domain Bacteria; phylum Pseudomonadota; class Gammaproteobacteria; order Steroidobacterales; family Steroidobacteraceae; genus SCUD01. The sequence continues at coordinate 20,545 of JBAQWM010000382.1, forward strand.
CGCCGTCGCACTGGTCAGCAGGCGATCGCGCGCAACCAGACTCGCGACCGCTTCCTGCACGCGATTGGCGCTGAACAGGATGCGCGCGCGTGTCGCAAGCGCCGATGCATCGCCAGATTCCGGAATCTCGCGCATCAGCGCGACCGCGCGCTGCGTCTCGCCGCGCGCCACGGCAATTTCCGCCCGGATGCGCACCTGCTCCTGCGCTTGCGGCGTCGTGATCGGCGGCACCAGCATGCCGATTGCGGCCTCGGCGGCAGCGGCATCGCCGGCGGTCGCCCACTCGGACGCGGCCTGCAGCCACAAGCTGTTCTGACCTTCATCCGCCGCAGTCCGCGCCGCCGCCTCGTAGCTGCGGGCCGCGGCCGCATGATCACCCTGACTCGACTGGCGCGCCGCCCGTTCGGCGCCGGACTCACGCCCGCCCATGCGGTCTAGACCCGGGATCTGGCAGGCGCTCGCAAGGCAGCCGAGCGCGCAGACTACGATGAGACTCCGGAGTGTGCCTGGATTCGCTAGCATCACGCTCTGCCTTTGGCGAGGATCGACCGGCCGCCCGGTGCGGCCGGGGAGGGGCCTTATAGTGGCGCAGGCGGGCGTGCTTTACGTGGTTGCGACGCCGATCGGCAACATGGGCGACATTTCTGCCCGAGCGCGTGAAATTCTCGCCGCCGTCAGCGTGGTTGCCGCCGAGGACACCAGGCACAGCGGCCAGTTCCTCCGCGGGCTGGGGCTGGAGCGGCCGCTGCTGTCACTGCACGAACACAATGAGCGCGCCCGCGCCTCTGAACTCATCGCGCGCCTGCGCGCGGGCGAGAGCGTCGCGCTGATCTGCGATGCCGGCACGCCGGTTATCAGCGATCCAGGCTACCAGCTGCAGCGCGCGGTGCTGGCGGCGGGGATTATCGTTTCTCCCATTCCGGGACCCTGCGCCGCGATCGCCGCGCTGTCGGCAGCCGGGCTTCCCAGCGACCGATTCTGCTTCGAGGGATTCCTGCCGGCGCGCGCTGCGGCACGCCGGCGCAGGCTGGCTGAACTCGCCACCGACCCGCGGACGCTGGTGATCTACGAGGCTCCCCACCGCATCGCGGCGAGCCTTGCGGATATCGCCGCGGCCTGCGGCGGGACACGGCGCGCCTGCGTCGCCAGGGAACTGACCAAGCGCTTTGAGACTTTTTATCGTGGCAGCCTCGACGAACTGGCCGCCCGCGCAGGCAACGACCTGGACCTCGGCCGCGGCGAGTCCGTCATCATCGTTGAAGGCACACCGGCCAGGCCGCCGGGCGCCGGCCGGCTCGACGAGACGCTTGCAGTGCTGTTGCGGTACCTGCCGCCATCCACAGCGGCCGATGCGGCGGCGCAGTTGAGCGGCGTCGGCAGGAACGAAGCCTACGCGCGAGCAGTCGAACTCCGCCCGCCGAAGCGCAGCGATTCCGCTTGAGGCCTCCGGTCGTTGCCACTATGTTGGTGGCGGGAGTCGGCCAGGCAACCGCTGTTTTCGCGAGAAAACAGAGGAAAGTCCGGGCTCCAGAGGGTGCGGCGCCAGGTAACGCCTGGGGGGCGTGAGCCCACGGAAAGTGCAACAGAGAGTAAACCGCCCAAGCGTGCGCAAGCACGACGGCAAGGGTGAAACGGTGCGGTAAGAGCGCACCGCGTCGACGGTAACGGCGACGGCACGGCAAACCCCGCCTGGAGCAAGGCCAAATAGGGAAGCATGCGGTGCAAGCCGCGGTGCGCGACCCGCGCGCGCTTCCGGGTAGGCTGCTTGAGGTGCACGGCGACGTGCATCCCAGATGAATGGTTGCCCACGACAGAACCCGGCTTATCGGCCGACTCCTTTTTCGATATCAAACAAGACCAAAGAAAAAGACGAAGCAATCAGATTGTTGATAAGTCGCACGAAATGCGACTCGTAAGTAGCTGATTTGAAGGTCCTGTAGTGAACCCTTCCACACTTTAGGGATCGTCGCTAAGTCTCTGAAGCCGCACAATTTTTATTTGTGAGAACCGTTGACCACCGCAGAGGCCGTGCCTATAGTGGCAGCGAGTGGGAAAAAGTGGGGGAGAATGGGACCAGGTCCCATCCAGAACAGTGTTTCGCGGCGCAACCAAAGTCAGCCTCGATGCAAAAGGCCGGATGGTCATACCGACCCGGTATCGCGAAGAACTGCAGCAACGCGGAGCTTCGCGACTGGTCGTGACGATCGATCGTGACCAGTGCCTGCTGATCTACCCGCTGCCCGACTGGGAAGAAATCGAACGCAAGCTGATGCGGTTGCCGACGCTCAACGAGCACGCGCGGCGACTGCAGCGGCTGATGGTCGGTCACGCGACTGACCTCGAGCTCGACGGGCATGGGCGCCTGTTGCTGCCCCCGAAGCTGCGCGAATTCGCCCATCTGGACCGCTCGGCGATCCTGATCGGCCAGGGCAACCGATTCGAGCTGTGGGACGAGCAGCGTTGGGACGAGCGTCGCGACAAATGGTTGAACGGCGAAGAACCGTCGGTGTCGTTGCCGGCGGAACTGGGATCGCTTTCGTTGTGATTGGTGCGCCGTGAGCGGCGCACCGGACGCGGATGCGGGAGGCGGGCAACACGCGCCGGTGCTGCTGCAGGCTGCGCTCGACGCGCTCGCAATTCGTGCCGATGGTCGCTACCTCGATGCGACCTACGGTCGTGGTGGTCACGCCGGGGCAATACTCGACCGGCTCGGAAAAAATGGGAGTCTGCTTGCAATCGATCGCGATCCCGAGGCTAGCGCGGCGGCGGCCGGAAATTTCGGCTCCGATTCGCGTGCAGAATTCAGGCAGGCACGATTCTCCGAGCTGGCGCAGCTGGTCGCGCCCGGTTCGGTGGACGGTGTACTTTTCGATCTCGGCGTCTCGTCGCCGCAGCTCGATGACGCGCGCCGCGGTTTCAGCTTCAGGCGTGACGGGCCGCTGGACATGCGCATGGATCCGCGCCACGGGGATTCTGCAGCACGATGGCTGGCGCACGCGACGGAGCGGGAGATCGCCGTGGTGATCGCCCGCTTCGGCGAGGAGCGTTACGCGCGCCGCATCGCGAGGGCCATCGTCGCGGCGCGCGCCAAGGCGCCGCTGACGACGACCGGCGGACTCGCCGACGTGATTGTAGCCGCGGTTCCGCGCCGCCAGCCCGGATTGCATCCGGCGACCCGCAGTTTTCAGGCATTGCGGATTCACGTCAATTCCGAACTCGAGGAGATCGCGCTGGCGCTGCCGCAGGCGGTCGAGGCGCTGGCGCCGGGTGGCAGGCTGGTAGTGATCAGTTTTCATTCGCTCGAGGACCGGATCGTGAAGCGATTCATGCGCGCCGCCTCGCGCGAGGACCCGGCATATGCCGGCCTGCCGGAGCTTCCGCCGGGCGCGCGCCCAAATCTCAGGCTCGTGGGTCGCGCGATATTCGCGGAAGCGGACGAGGTCGGGCGCAATCCGCGCGCGCGCAGTGCCGTGCTGCGCGCGGCCGAGAGGCTCGCAGCATGAGCCGCCGCTGGCTGCTGTTCGCGTTGCCGGTGGTGTGGCTCGCGGTGCTGGCTTCCGCGATCGTGGTGGTGCGCGCGCGGCATCAGGCCCGCACGCTGTTCGTGCAGCTCGAGCAACTGTCGTCGGAGCGCGACCGCCTGAACATCGAGTGGAGCCAGCTGCAACTCGAGCAGAGTGCCTGGTCCAATCACGGCTTCGTGGAACGCGTCGCCAGCGACAAGCTGCGGATGACGCTGCCTGCTCCCGACGAAGTGCGGATCGTTGCGCCATGAAGTGGCGTGCGGGCGGCGCCGAATTCGATGCCGGACAGTTTCGCCTGCGCGCGCGGCTGCTGGTCGGCCTGCTCGCCGCATTCGCCATCGCGTTGCTGGGCCGCGCCCTGCAGCTGCAGGTACTGGACCAGCAGTTCCTGGCGGCGCAGGGCGACATGCGGTATGCGCGGGTCGCCAAGATACCGGCCCACCGCGGCTCGGTGCTGGACCGCTTCGGCGAGCCGCTTGCCGTCAGCACCCCGGTCGATACCGTCTGGGTCAACCCGCCCGAACTGGCGCAGGCGAGTGACGAAATTCCGCGTCTTGCGCGCGCCCTCAAGCGCGACCGGCAATGGCTGGCGCAGCGCGTTACCAGCAATCTCGACCGGCAATTCCTGTATGTCGCCCGGCACATGGACCCGGCCGAGGCCGCACGAATCAAAGCGCTCGGCATTCCGGGCATTTACCTGATGCGGGAATACCGGCGCTATTACCCGAATAGCGAAGTCACGGGCCACCTGCTCGGATTCACCAATCTCGACGAGGCGGGCCAGGAGGGCCTCGAGCTCGAATATGAGCAGTCACTGGCCGGCGCAGACGGACGCAAACGCGTGATCCAGGACGGGCGCGGCCGCATGGTCCAGAACGTCGAGAGTATCCGCGCGCCGCGGCCCGGCGAGGACCTGCACACGAGCATTGATCTGCGCATCCAGTACCTGGCCTATCGCGAGCTGAAATCCGCGATCCGCAAGCACCGCGCGCGGGCTGGCTCGGTGATCGTGATCGATGTCGCGACCGGGGAAGTGCTGGCGATGGTCAACCAGCCTTCATTCAATCCGAATGACCGGGCGCAGTACGAGGTTGGCCGTTATCGAAATCGAGCCGCGACCGATATCTTCGAGCCCGGTTCGAGCATCAAGCCCTTCATCCTCGCGGCGGCGTTGTCATCGGGCCACTACCGGCCTGAATCAAGAATCGACACGACGCCGATCAAGGTCGGTATCAAGACCATACAGGACAAGCAGAATCTCGGTGTCATCGACCTCCGGCAGGTTCTGGCGCGCTCCAGCAATGTCGGCATGGCAAAGATCGCCTTGTCGCTCGAACCCGAGCAGATCCACCAGACCCTGCGCGCGCTCGGATTCGGCGAAGTGACGGCGAGCGGCTTTCCGGGCGAATCCGCGGGCCTTCTCAGCGGCGCCGCGCACTGGCGGCCGATCGGCATCGCGACGATGGCCTATGGCTATGGATTGTCGGTGACGCCACTGCAGCTCGCTCAGGCCTATACGACCGTCGGCGCGCTCGGTCTGCACCGGCCGATAACATTCCGCCGGAGCCAGGAAGAGGCGCCCGCCACGCGCGTGCTGGAGGAAAAGGTCGCCCGCGAGCTGATCGATCTGCTCGAGGCAGCCGTGATTCCGGGTGGCACCGGCGAGAGGGCGGTCGTGCCCGGCTATCGCGTCGCCGGGAAGACCGGCACGGCCTGGAAAGCGACTGCCGGAGGCTATTCGACGGACCGCTACCTCGCGGTGTTTGCAGGCGTGGTGCCGGCCACTCGGCCGCGGCTCGCCGTCGTGGTGATGATCGACGAGCCCGGTGGAGCGCTTTATTACGGTGGCGACGTCGCTGCACCCGTGTTCTCGGCCGTGATGTCAGGTGCACTGCGGCTGATGTCGGTGGTCCCGGATGACCTCGCGCGCGTCGCGCCCGTGACGGTTGCCGCGTCCGCACCATGAAGTCCGGCGCCCTCAGATCGCTCGATGCAATGCTTGCCGGTTTCGCGCCGGCACCGCCACTCGCGGTTGCCGGTCTCGAGCTCGATTCCCGCGCTGTCGGCAAGGGCGATGCCTTCATCGCTCTGCGTGGTGGCAGGCGCCACGGCCTGGAGTTTCTGGGGCAGGCCATTGCTGCAGGCGCGGGGGCGGTTCTGTGGGACCCCAACGAGGGTCGCGCGCCCGATGCCATGCCGGGCGGCGTTGTCGGCGTGCCGGTGCCGGAGCTGCGCAGCCGTCTGGGCGAGATTGCCGATCGATGCTACGGCGCGCCCTCGTCGCAGCTCGCGGTGGCGGGAGTCACCGGCACCAATGGCAAGACCACCTGCGCGTGGCTGCTCGCAGGCGCTGCCAGCAGTGCCGCGCGCCGCTGCGCCTATCTGGGCACACTCGGATCGGGTTTCCCGCCGGGACTTGCGGCTGCCGCGCTGACGACGCCCGACGTGGTGTCGCTGCACCGGCAACTGCGCGCGCTTTCGGATGCCGGCGCGACCCACGTCGCGATGGAAGTGTCCTCGCACGCGCTCGACCAGCGGCGCGTGGACGGTGTGCGCCTGCGCGTCGCCGCATTCTGCAACCTGAGTCGCGATCATCTCGACTACCACGGCAGCGTCGAGAATTATGCGGCCGCGAAGCAGCGGCTGTTCCGGGTGCCGGGGCTGCAGCATGCCGTCATCAACACCGGCGATCCCGTGGGGGCGCGATTCGCCGCGGCGCTCGCACCCGGGATCGAGCAGACATCGGTGGCGGTCGGCGGCCAACGGCCGGCCACACGGCGGTTCATTCACGTCACACAAGTGGATGCCGCCCCCGAAGGCATCGCGCTCCTGATCGACGGGCATTTTGGGCGCCGCCGGCTGCAGTCGCGACTGGTCGGGCAATTCAACGCCGAGAATCTCGCCGTCACGCTCGGCATGCTGCTGGCCTGGGAATTCGGTGTCGACGAGGCGCTGACGGCGCTTGCCGGCGCCACGGCGCCGCCCGGACGCATGGAGGGATTCCGGCTTGCGAACGGCTCGCTCGCGGTCGTCGACTATGCCCACACGCCGGACGCGCTTGCCAAGGTCCTGACCGCGCTGCGCACGCCTGCGGCGGGCCGCGTGCTGGCGGTGTTCGGCTGCGGCGGCGAGCGCGATACCGGCAAGCGCGCGCTGATGGGCGCCGTGGCCGAAAGACTCGCGGACCGCGTTGTCGTGACCGACGACAACCCGCGCGGCGAGGACCCGGATCGCATCGTCGGAATGATACTTTCGGGTTTCAGGGCGCCCGCCGCTGTGCTGGTCGAACGCGATCGTGCGCTCGCAATCCGCGCGGCGCTGGCAGAGGCGGGACCCCGCGATGTCGTGCTGATCGCCGGCAAGGGCCATGAGGACTACCAGCTGATCGGCGCCGAACGCCGCCGCTGGAGCGACAGGGAATTCCTGCAGCGTCAGGCCCGGGGTGTGTCTTGAACGGCCGGCTGTCCGAAGTCGCAGCCGCCACCGCGGGGCGCCTCGCGGGTGTCGATGCCGCATTTGCGGGCGTCTCGATCGACTCGCGCACGCTGCAGCCGGGTGAGCTGTTCTTCGCACTGCGCGGCGAGCGCTTCGATGGGCACGCATTCGTCACTGCTGCGGCCGGCCGTGGTGCCGCCGCCGCGGTCGTCGAAAAAGCGGGTGAATGCCCGATTCCGCGGGTCGTGGTCGAGGATACGGTCGCTGCACTGGCCGCGCTCGCGCGCGTCTGGCGCGAGAAATCCGGCGCGACGGTCATCGGCGTGGGCGGAAGCAATGGCAAGACCACGACCAAGGAGCTGCTCGCGAGCATCCTGGCAGTGGCGGGCCAGACGCTTGCGACCCGCGGCAACCTGAACAACCACCTCGGAGTGCCTCTGACATTGCTGCGGCTGGAGGCCGGGCACCGCTTTGCCGTGATCGAGATTGGCGCGAATCACCCGGGTGAAGTCAAGGCGCTCGCCGACATCGCCCGGCCGACGATCGCGCTGGTCACGAATGCCGGTGCCGAGCATCTCGAGGGCTTCGGCGACCTTGCCGGCGTCGCACGGGCAGAGGGCGAGATGTTTGCGGCGCTCCCCGCGACCGGTGTCGCGGTCATCAACGCGGACGACCCCTTCCACGAGATGTGGCGGCACATGGCGCACGGCGCGCGCCGGTTGCAATTCGGCATCGAGTCGGCAGCGGAAGTGCGCGCGACCAGCCTGCAGGAACGCATGGAGTCCGGCGCATTTGTCACGGTATTCACGCTGGTGATTGGCGCGGAACAGGCACGCGTCCGGCTCAATCTGGCGGGCCGGCACAACGTCATGAATGCGCTGGCGGCAGCCGCGGCCGCGCACGCGGCCGGCGTGGCGCTGGCGCCGATCGTCGCGGGGCTCGAACGCGTGAGCCCGGTGAATGGAAGGCTTCAGCTCAAGGC
>JBAQWM010000383.1:0-2768 GCA_049298915.1 Steroidobacteraceae bacterium
GCTGGACATGGGCAGTGCCCGGATTCCCCACCAGTCTTGCGACCATCGCGGGAGCCAGCACGATGGCGCCCTTCAACATGTCCTCCAGCCTTCCTGCCGCAGCGGGGACGGGCTTGTCCGCCTGCGCGCTCGTCAGCGCGCGTTCCTGGTTCATGCGGATGCGCATGGCCTCGAATTCTTCCGGCCGGAAGCCCGGATCGATTTCGCGGATGCGCTCCTCGAGCGGCGGATGCGTTGCAAAGGCCCGCGGCACGCCCGCCGCGAACAGCAGGTGCGCCACTTCTTCGCCATCGGTATCCTGCAATCGCGAGCCCACGCCGAGCGCGCCGATCTTGACCAGCGCGCCGCGCAGTCCCGTCGGGTCGCGCGTGAACTGCACCGCCGAGGCATCGGCGAGCGACTCGCGCTTCCGCGATACCGCCGCCTGGATCAGCCGCCCGAAAAAGAGCCCGATATAGCCGAGAATCATGACCGCAAGAGCCGCCGCGAGGATCACGGCGATCGCGCCGCCGCCCTTGCGCCCGCCACCGCCGCGCGGCGCATGACGCAACACGAAGCGACCGATCAGCGCGAACACCATCAGGCCGAACAGCCAGCCAATCAGCCGGGTGCTGAGCCGCATGTCGCCATTCAGCACGTGGCTGAACTCGTGCGCGATGACGCCCTGCAACTCCGCTCGATTCAACGTGGTGAGCGCGCCGCGTGTCACGGCGATCGCGGCATTCGACGGATTGTGTCCCGCGGCAAAGGCATTGATGCCTGCCTCGCGCTCGAGTACGTAGACTGCCGGCACCGGCACGCCGGATGCGATCGCCATTTCCTCGACCACATTCAGCAGCCGCCGCCGCAGTGGATCACCGGTATCGGCCGTCACGCGCGTGCCGCCGAGCGACTCCGCGACGACGCTGCCGCCCGCGCTCAGCTGGCTCGATTTGACCAGGCACGAGCCGCCGATGATGCCCAGGACGATCAGCGAGCTGATCAGCACCACATCAGGGTAATGCTGAATCCACGCGCCCGCGCCCGTCGGGACGCCATCGAGGGCCTCGCGAGAGAGAACCGTCACGGTCGCGACGACCACGAAGTCCACGGCGATCACGCAAGCGAAGACCGCCAGTGCGAACAGCAGCACCAGCCAGCGCGACAGCCGGCGGGTTTCGGCCTGCCGCCTGAAAAAATCCATGCGGGCTCAGCCGGGCGCGCGGATCAGGGGAAGCTGACCCTGGGGACTTCGCGCTTCTGCAGCGATTCTATTTCGAGCATCTGCGCCGGCATGAAGCCGAATGAACCGGCCACGATATTGTTCGGAAACACCTCGCGCGTGTTGTTGTAGCCGAGCACGGCGTCATTGTAGGCCTGCCGCGCGAATGCCACCTTGTTCTCGGTCGAGGTCAGTTCTTCGGAGAGCTGCATCATGTTCTGGTTCGCCTTGAGGTCCGGGTAGGCCTCGGCGAGCGCAAACAGGCGCCCGAGCGCACCGCTCAGCTGGTTTTCGGCCGTGGCGAGCCCCTGCACCGCCGCCGGATCGCCGGGATTCGCGGCGGCGGCCTTCAGGCCGCTGACGGCCACATTGCGCGCCGTGATCACCGCTTCCAGAGTGTTGCGCTCGTGTGCCATGTAACCCTTGGCTGTCTCGACCAGGTTCGGGATCAGGTCGTGGCGGCGCGTCAGCTGCACGTCGATCTGCGCAAAGGCATTCTTGTAGCCGTTGCGCGATGTGACGAGCCGGTTGTAGATCGCGATAACGAACAGGATCAGCAGGACGACGACTACCAGCATTACCCAGATCATGGCTGCACCCCCGTTTGACCCTTTGATGATAGCGTATCAGGGCGCGGATACCGGCGGCAGGCGCTCCTTGAGCCAGGTGGCGATGTCCCGGATCTCCTCCAGGCACACCTGGTGCTGCATCGGGTATTCCTTCCATTCGACCGCGTAACGCTGCGCGCGCAGCAGTTCGCGCGTGGCCGTGCCGAGTTCCATCGGCAGCACCGGATCGAAACTGCCATGGCACATCAGGATCGGGAGCTCTCGGTTGGCCTCTGCCGCCTCGGCGGCAAGCGTGGCGTGCAGCGGCAGATAGCCGGAGAGCGCCATGACGCCGGCCAGGTGCTCCGGGTAGCGGAGCGCCGCGTGCAGCGCAATCGCAGCACCCTGGGAGAAACCGGCAACGACGATGCGATTCGCGGCGACGCCTGCATCGCACTCGCGGCGGATGAACTTCACGAGGATGGCCGCCGAATCGCGGATGCCGGCCTCGTCCGCAGCGCCGCTCGCGGACAATTCCCTGATGTCGTACCAGGCGCGCATGCGCATGCCATTGTTGATCGTGACTGGCCGCACCGGCGCGTGCGGAAACACGAACCGCATTGCGGGGTCCGGCGGCAGTCGCAGTTCCGGCACGATCGGCACGAAGTCGTTCCCGTCGGCGCCGAGGCCATGCAGCCAGATGACGCTCGCAGTCGCAGCTGCCGCGGGCGCCAGGACGACGGCCTCCGCCGATTCCTGCCTCAGCACTTGCGGCTCTAGGATCGTGACTGCGATCGCCTGATCAGCAGCCAGAGAGCGGCTGCGAGCGCGACGACCGTGCTGCCGCCAAGCAGCTGCGGGTCGAACGATGATGCCGATGCGCCCGCGACCTGCCGTATCAGGGACTCGTAGCGCCACAGCAGCGCGCCCGCGCAGGCGCCAAGTCCAAGCGCCGTGAGGCCATTCATCCAGGCCTCGCGCCGAAGCCGGCCGCAACGCAAGGCGCGCCGGCGTTCAAA
>JBAQWM010000384.1:0-1621 GCA_049298915.1 Steroidobacteraceae bacterium
CTTCCTGGGCGCCGGCCAGACTGCTCACGGAAAGTATTGTCGCTGCGCCCAGCAACCGGGCCTGATCACTGATCCACTCATTCACAAGCATGCTCCAGTTCGTTTCAAGAGGCTAATATTAGCATCCTGGGCCATGGTCCACCTTTCATAAACATGGCAGCAAGTGCTTGCACAAGACCATCAAATTTGCGCACGCCGGCCGCTGGCCGCTGGTCGTTCATGTAACCTCTCCGCGGGCCGCGGCTGCAAGTCCGGATCGCCGGTGACGGCGGGCGCGTGAACCATTTTTCCAGGCGGATTCGGGAATCCTGATGAGCAGGCGCAGGAAACGCCGTGCTGGATCGAAGGATCGCGCAGCGGTTACTCCAAGTTCCTCAGGGGACGCCACGCCTGCGTCACGCCCAGCGAGTCGCCAGTGGATCTGGATCGGTTGCGGTGCGCTGGTGATTGCCGCGGCAGTGTGGGCAGTCGTTCAGAGCAGCCCGTGGAACGCCGCGGGCATGAAGCGAAGCGCTGACGCCGGCCAGCCGCAATTCGTGGGGCGTGCCGTCTGCGCGGAGTGTCACACTGAGCAGGTGGTCGCCTGGACCGGTTCCGACCATGACCGCGCGATGGATGTGGCGAGCGACGCCACCGTGCTCGGCAACTTCGACAATGCACGTTTCGAATACGCCGGCGTCGTGAGCGAGCTCTTCCGCCGCGACGGCAAGTTCATGGTGCGTACCGACGGCGCCGACGGGGCGCTCGCCGATTTCGAGGTGCGCTACGTGTTCGGCGTCACGCCCTTGCAGCAATACCTGCTCGAACTGCCGGGCGGCCGGCTGCAGGCGCTGTCGATCGCCTGGGACACACGGCCGGCCGAGCAAGGTGGCCAGCGCTGGTTCCACCTGTATCCGGACGAGAAGATCCGCCACGACGACGAACTGCACTGGACCGGCCTGCAGCAGAACTGGAACTACATGTGCGCCGAGTGCCACTCGACCAACCTGCAGCGCAACTACGACGCCGCCAGACGCAGCTACGCGACGACCTGGTCCGAGATCGACGTGTCCTGCGAGGCCTGTCACGGCCCGGGTTCGATTCATGTCGCGTGGGCGAAAAATGGCGGCGATGCATCGAACAGCCAGTCGGGCAGCCGCGGCCTGCTCGTGCAGTTCGACGAGCGACGCGGCGTGAACTGGACGATCGATGCCGAGACCGGCAAGCCGACACGGAGCACCACCAGGGCGACCGCTCGCGAGCTCGACACCTGCGCGCGCTGCCATTCGCGGCGCGGCCAGATCTGGGCCGACTACACGCCGGGCGGTCCGATCGGCGACACGCATCGCGTGGCGCTGCTCGATCCGGGACTCTACTTTCCCGACGGACAAATTCACGACGAGGTGTACGAGTACGGCTCGTTCCTGCAGAGCCGGATGCATCAGGCCGGCGTCAGCTGCAGCGATTGCCACGAGCCGCACAGCCTCAAGCTGCGCGCCGACGGCGATGCCGTATGCATGACCTGCCTCCAGCCAGCGAAGTACCAGACACCGGAACATCACCATCACGAGACCGGATCCGCGGGTTCGAAGTGCGTCGAGTGCCACATGCCCGGGCGCAACTACATGGTCGTGGACCACCG
>JBAQWM010000385.1:0-1921 GCA_049298915.1 Steroidobacteraceae bacterium
AATCAGTACCAGGAGCGGCAGCGCGACCAGATACCTTCCATAGGGAAGGAAATCCGCCAGAAAGGGAACCGTAACGCGGCTACCGTAGGCCGAACCCGCAACCAACGTCAGGATCAGCAGCGGCAGCCAGGTGACCGCAACCAGCACAACGGCCAGGTGGCCGGCGCGCAATCGACCTTCCTTGACGAATCCCAGCCGCGCCGCGAGTCGCAACTCGCGCGGGTCCGGCGCGAATGGCGAATCCACGGTTGCCTACCTGGCGAGCGGAATCTCGCTCGTGAGGCCCAGTTTCTGCAGGATGTCGAGTTTGTTCTCGACCTGATAGAACCGCGCGACTTTCGTCATCGGCATCGCCTGGGCGAACTTTGCGATGTATCTCTTGCGGACCTTCAGGAGGTCCTGCTCGACCTTGATGTAGTCGTTCAGCAGGGTCTTGGCCTGCGCGTCGGTCAGCGTATCGCGCTGGGCCGCATAGTCCGTCACGACTTTGACGAGCTGGTCGCTGACTTTGACAACCTCCGCGCGGTAAGCGTGGTAGACGGGCCAGAATGCGGCCTCTTCCTGATTGGTCAGGACCATCGCCTCCGCGACGATCGCCTGGCGCTCGGTCTGGGCGACGCTGCGCAGCAGCTCGATTTCGTCGGTCATGTCGGCGAATTTCTCGTTGACCTGCGCGGATGCGCCCTGATTCCAGGCAAGGCTGGCGATCAGCGCTGTGGCGACTGCAAGGGCGGTTCTCACGGCAGGACTCCTGGGGTGGTTTTGAATTTACTCGGCTGCCGGCGGCGGCAGGTTGATGTTCGTGCAGCTGGCCCACTGCGATTCCGGCTTGCGGGAATTATCGAGCCGGCAGCGCAGGCGCTTGCCGAGGACCGAGAACAGCCCGGTCATCTCGTCCCAGGAAGTGGCATCCGCCTTCGCTTTCTTGTCGAGCGTGCCGCGCGTCGTCGTCATCGCAACGAGCTGCTCGAGGCTCTGGCTGTCGAGAACTTCGGCTTCGATCGTCATCTTCGAAACGTCGATCTTATCGGTGATTTCCTTGCTCAGGCCGACGGCGCTGTGGATGAGAAATCCGGCCGGCGTGTACGACATGATCGAGCGCTTGTGTTTTTTCAGATACAGGTCGCCGACGCCGACGCGAACGTAGAGCACGCCCGGCCCGGGCGCCTCGACGATCTGGTACCCTTCTTTCAGTTCATTCGTCACCGCTGCGCGCAGGCTGTCGGCGATCAATTTCAGATCGTCCGGTTTCATGCCGTCGTACTTGGAATCCGGGCTGATCGCCAATTCCGGCTGGTCGACCATCACCGCCTTATAACCGGCGAGACGAGAAAGAGAATCCGGGGCGATATAGATCCGGTCAATCGAGCTGTCGTGGGCGGTCGTCAGTCCGGAGTAGTCGCTCAGGAAGGATCCTGCCTGAGTCTGGGCGAAGACCGTTGCAGGTGCGGACACGAAATATAGTGCGAAACAGAACGTGGTCAAGCCGCGGAATGCTTTCATCGTCTTCTCCTGAGAATTTCGCGGTGACGCTGGCATCCTTATGCGGGTTTTCATACAGTCACCGGATTCGGCATGATATGAAATCCCGGCAATCATGTCGAGTTCATGAAGGCCGGCCGCTGCAGTCCTGGTGCAGGCAGACTGCCAAATCAGCAGCCTTGCGCCCTCCAATGGACGGGCAGTACGGGATCCATCGCCTCTACAGGAATGGCTGGCACCACGGCGCAAAACGACTAGAATCCGACCCAGACCAACGATCCGCAAGGGGCAATACGATGACGATTCGAACGGCCTACCGGCGACCCGGGGCTGCGCTTCTGGCAGCGGTCCTGGTCTGGCAAGGCGGCACTGCCGTTGCAGCCGCCGTGGAAGCAGCACCGCCAACGGACGCTGCGGCCGAGCAGACGGAGTCGCAGAA
>JBAQWM010000386.1:0-11808 GCA_049298915.1 Steroidobacteraceae bacterium
TGTGGCAGCCGTTGCCGGCGATGCATCGCCAGCAGTCGCCCGCAGAGCGGCGCCAGCCAGTCGGCACCGGCCCGGGCCACGACTCCGCTCACATCCGGCGTCGCAACCGGGTCATCGCCCGAGCTCCTCGCCCGCGCCATGCTTCAGCCTGCCCCGCACAGGCAAGTGTCGAGTTCCCGCGCCACCTGGGCGGCAACCTGGCGCTCACTGCCAGTCGCGTCGATCAGCCGCACGCGTCCAGGTTCGCGCGCGGCAATTGCACGATAGCCAGCGCGGACGCGGGCGAAAAATTCCAGGTCCTCAGCCTCTATGCGGTCGAGTCGCTGACCACGCAGCTGCACCCGCCCGAGCGCGATTTCGGGGGGCGCATCGAACAGGAAAGTCAGGTCCGGCGTCAGCCGCGGGTGTGCGATTCTCGCCAGCTGACGGATCCAGGCGCGGCTCAGACCGCGACCGCCTCCCTGGTAGGCCTCGGTCGCATCCGTGAATCGATCGCAGAGCACCCAGCGACCGCGCTGAAGCGTCGGCCGGATCCCGCCAGCGACGTGACTGGCGCGTGCCGCGAATATCACCAGCAGTTCCACCGTGGGCGTGACCGATTCCTCACGCGGCTCGAGCACCAGACTGCGCAGACGCTCAGCGAGCGGCGTGCCGCCCGGCTCGCGCGTCAGCACCGGATCGACGCCGCGATCGCGCAGATATGCCGCCGCATGGGCGAGCTGCGTCGACTTGCCGACGCCCTCGATACCCTCGAATGTGATGAATCGCCCGCGCACCGGCTCAGCGTACCTGAAGGCTGCGGGCAGCGCGCAGATTGGCCAGATGCCGGGCGACATTCGCATTGTGCGCAGGCAGCGAGGAGGAGAAATAGTGACGCCCGTCGCCCTTGCCGGTTGCGACAAAGTAAAGCGCGTCGGTCATCGCCGGCCTTGCGGCGGCATCCAGCGCCGCGCGCCCGACCAGCGCGATCGGAGTCGGCGGCAGGCCGGCGCGGGTGTAACTGTTGTAGGGATTGTCGGTCTGAAGGTCGCGACGGCGAAGATTGCCGTCAAAGGATTCGCCCAGGCCGTAGATCACCGTGGGATCGGTCTGCAGGCGCATGCCCAATCGCAGGCGATTGACGAACACACCGGCGATCAGTGGTCGCTCATCGGGATCCCCGGTTTCCTTTTCCACCAGCGAGGCCAGAATCAGCGCTTCGTAGGGCGTGCGCAGCGGAAGGTCATGCCTGCGCGCCATCCAGGCCGAGGCCAGTTCGGACTCGAGCCGCGACTGCGCCTGCAGCAGCAGTTCACGGTCGGTGGTCCCGCGCGGAAAATGGTAGGTGTCCGGGAAATACCGGCCTTCCGGGTGACGACCCGCCAGACCCAGCCGCTCCATCAGCGGCTCCTGCGACAGGCCCGCCAGTTCCACCGTCACCGCCGGATGAGCCTGGATTGCCGCCAACGCCTGCCTGAAGGTCCAGCCCTCCGGAATGGTCAGCGTGTGCAGCAGCACCTCGCCGCTCACGAACTGCCGCAAGAGGCCAGCGGGCGTCGTGCCCGGCCGCAGCAGGTACTCGCCCGCCTTGATCCGGGTGGTGACGCCGCTGCGCTTGGCATGCCGAACCCAGATCCGCGGCTGCTCCAGCCACCCCGCATCCTGCAGTTGCCCGGCGACAGCGCTCAGCGAGGCGCCGTCGACCAGACGGAATACCACCGGCTGCTGCAATGCCTCGATTGGCGATGAAAGCCACGCTGCTTCGTACTGGCGCAGGCCGATCCACGCGACCGCAAGCAGGATGACGACAAGTGCGACCCGAAGGCGCAGCCGTTTCATCGCTGTTCCGCCAGCCACGAGTTGAAGCGCCCGGCAAGGCTGCCCGCGGGTACCGGCATTCCCGCGAGCTCGCGCACGGGCCAGGCGCCGATCAGGGCATTGCTGACGAATATCTCCGTGGCGGTCTCGAGTGCCTCCGGGCGCAGACCTGCTTCGGCGACGCTGATCCCGTTCGCGGCAGCCCAGCGCCAAACTGCCCGTCGCATCACGCCATCCACACCGCATTGGTCGAGCGCTGGCGTCAGCAGCAGCCCGTCGATGACGGCAAACAGATTGCTCTGGGTACCCGAAATCACCTGGCCCCGTTGGTCCAGCATCAGTCCTTCGGCGATGCTTTCGTCACTCCATTCGGCACGCGCCAGCACCTGTTCGAGGCGGTTCAGGTGCTTGATTCCGGCGAGGGCAGCATTGCAGCCCAGGCGCGTTCGGCAGTACCGAAGGCGGATGCCCTCGCTCCACGCGCCCGGTGGCCATTCAGGCCAGGCGAATCCAGCTGCGATGCAGGTAGGCTGCGGGTTGGCCGGCGGGCGGTAGCCGCGCCCCATGGCACCGCGGGTCCACAGCAGCTTCACGACGCCGCGGCCGTGCGGCCAGGCGGCCGAGATCTGCGTGGACAGGTGCTCCGGATCCGGTAACGGCATGGCCAGTCGACGCGCGCCCTCGGTCAGGCGATCGAGGTGGCTTGCCAGGAATCGCGCACGCCCGTCCTGCACCGCCATGGTTTCGAACAGCCCGTCGCCATACTGCAGTCCGCGATCGAGTGGATCGAGCAGGCCCACGCCGCCATTCACCAGTACCGGCATCAGCCGGCACTACCGAGCGCGCGCAATACACCACGCGCCTTGGCCCGGGTTTCGTCGAGTTCATGCGCCGGATCCGAGTCGGCGACGATACCGGCGCCGGCACGCAATTCGACCTCGCCATGCTGCACCGTCATCGTGCGGATCAGGATATTGAGATCCAGACTGCCGTCCAGCGCGAGGTAGCCCATGGCGCCCGTGTAGGCGCCGCGGCCCTTGCCCTCGAGATCACCGATCAGCTGCATGCAGCGGACCTTGGGACAGCCGGTGATGGTGCCGCCCGGGAACAGCGCACGGATCACCGCGCCCGGCGTCACATCGGCCCGCAGCCGGCCGCAGACATTCGAGACGATATGGTGGACATGCGCGTAGCTCTCGATCGCCATGAACTCGTCCACCCGCACGCTGCCGGGTTCGCAGAGCCGGCCAAGGTCATTGCGCTCGAGGTCAATGAGCATCACGTGTTCCGCGCGCTCCTTGGGGCTTGCCGTCAGTTCGGCAATCATTGCCGCATCGGCCGCGCCCCTGCGCGGTCGCGTGCCCGCGATCGGGCGGGTATCGACGCGCCTGCCCTGCACCCGCACCAGCCGCTCCGGCGAGCTCGACAGGATGGAGAGATCGCCGATCTGGGCGATACCCGAAAAAGCGCCGGGATTGGCCGCCCGCAGGCGCTCATAGAGTGCGGCGGGGCTGGTGCCCCCGGGCATGGGGGCGCGCCAGCTGCGGGCGAGATTCGCCTGGTAGACGTCGCCTGCGGCAATATGAACGAGCGCTGACCGGCAAGCCGCCAGGTATCTTTCCGGATCCTCCTCCGACGCCGTGATCCTGAGTTCCCCACGCGCCGGAGCCACCCGCGCACCGATGTCCCGCAGGTCCGAGCGCAGTTGACTCGCGATGCCCTCCGCCGCCGGCTCGGCAAGCACCAGGCTCGCGCCCGATTCATGGTCGTGGAGCAGCGCGGCGCGCATCCGCCAGGCGAGTGCCACCAGCGGCAGCGGCGATGGTGGCAGTCGCAACGAGGGTTCGACTTCGACGGCAAGCTCGTAGCCGAGGAACAGGAACCAGCCGCCCGCAAATGGCCAGGGTGGAGGCGGCCCTGCGCTGCGCTCGCGCCGCCACCAGGCATCCAGGTGATCGCAGAAGCCGCCCTGCTCGCGCTGGTTGCGGTAGTCCCCCTGCACGCGACGATCGCGATCGAGAATCAGCCGCTGCTCCGGCCCCGCCAGGAGCAGCGTGAATCGACCGAGTGGCTGGCCGACGGCCGAACTGTCAAGCAGCACCGGGTAGCGGTCCGGATGCCGCTCGTGCAACGCAAGCATCAGCCCGACCGGATCGGCGTCCACTGGATTCAGCGCAGCGCGCGAAATACCAGCGTGCCGTTGGTGCCGCCGAAACCGAAGGAGTTGCTGACGATCGTGTCGATCTTCATGCCGCGCGCCTGGTTCGGCACGTAATCGAGATCGCAGCCATCGCCGGGATGGTCGAGATTGATGGTCGGCGGAGCGACCTGGTCGCGGATTGCGAGGATGCTGAATATCGCCTCCACGACGCCCGCTGCGCCCAGCAGGTGTCCGGTCATGGATTTGGTCGAGCTGACGGCGAGATTCTGCGCATGCGCGCCAAATGCGCTCTTTATCGCGGTCGTCTCGGCGATATCGCCCAGTAGCGTCGAGGTTGCATGGGCATTCACGTACTGCACCTCGTCCGGGTTGATCCGGGCGTCGCGCAGCGCATTGATCATCGACAGGCTCGCGCCGGCGCCGTCCTCCGGCGGTGCGGTGATGTGAAACGCATCGCCGCTCATGCCGAAGCCGATCAGCTCCGCGTGAATGCTTGCGCCGCGCGCCCGGGCGTGCCCGTACTCCTCGAGCACCACGGCTCCCGCGCCGTCCCCCATCCCGAAGCCGTCGCGATCGCGGTCCCAGGGCCGGCTGGCGCGCTCGGGATCGTCATTGCGCGTCGACAGCGCGCGCGCCTGGCAGAAGCCGCCGACCGCTGTCGGCGTCTGCGCCATCTCGGCGCCGCCGGCCACGATGACGTCCGCATCGCCGTACTGGATGGACCGCATGCCGATGCCGATGCTGTGCGTGGAAGTCGTGCAGGCCGTGACCAGCGCCAGATTGGGACCGGTGACGCCGTACATGATGGACAGGTGACCCGAGATCATGTTGATGATGCTGGCGGGAATGTAGAACGGGGAAATCTTCTTCGGTGTGCGCGTATCGAGATAGCGGCTGTGATTTTCCTCGATGGTCGCCAGACCGCCGATGCCCGCGCCAAACACGAGCCCGATGCGCGCACGATTGGCATCGGTGATCTCGAGACCCGAATCGGCAATCGCCTGCACGCCGGCGGCCACGCCATACTGCATGAACAGGTCCATGCGTCGCGCTTCCTTTCCCGGCATGAATTTAGACGCATCGAAGCCGGGCACGCTGCCGGCAAAGTTCGCAGGGAAACCCGTGGTGTCGAAACGCGTGATCGGGCCGATCCCGCTCTTGCCGGCCAGGCAGGCAGTCCAGCTGTCAGCAACGGAAACGCCGAGCGGCGACAACATGCCGAGCCCGGTGACGACCACGCGACGCATGCTCAAGGGACTTCCACTGCCTGCCAGGGCTGGCATGACGCGAAGAGCCGCGGCCGCGGGGCCGGGGCTCGCGCAGGCATGGTCTCAGGTCTTGGACTGGTGCTGGGCGATGTAGTCGATCGCCTGCTGCACCGTTGTGATCTTTTCAGCATCCTCGTCTGGTATCTCGGTCTCGAACTCTTCCTCGAGCGCCATCACGAGCTCGACCGTGTCCAGGGAATCGGCACCCAGATCGTCGACGAAAGACGCGTCGCTCGTCACTTCCTCGTCCTTGACGCCGAGCTGCTCGGCGACGATCTTTTTTACCCGTTCTTCGACTGTGCTCATCGTTTTCTTTTCCCTTGGCTAATGGTGCCCTTGGCGGCGTGCTGGCCAGCCGGGGGTCGCCATTCTATGCCACGGACCCCCCACTGGCTACCAGAAGCCTTTCTTGAGCACTGTTTCTGAAAGCATTTTTGCGACCGTAAATGCCGGAAATCCCTCAGGACATGTACATCCCGCCATTGACGTGGATGGTTTCGCCGGTGATCCATGCCGCCGCCGGCGAGGCCAGGAAGCAGACCGTTGCGGCGATATCGGCGGGCTGGCCGAGGCGTCCCAGGGGTATCTGGGCCGCGAGCGCGGCGCGCTGCTCGGCGTTCAGGCCGCGGGTCAGATCGGTATCGATGAATCCCGGCGCCACCACATTCACGGTGATGCCGCGCGATGCAACTTCGCGTGCCATCGAGCGCGTGAATCCCCCGATGCCCGCCTTGGCCGCGCAATAGTTCGCCTGGCCCGGATTGCCGACCGTCGCCACCACCGAGGAGATATTGACGATGCGACCCTTGCGCGCCTTCATCATTCCGCGCAGGACCGCCTTGCTGAGGCGGAACACGGAACCCAGATTGGTGTCGATCACGGCGTCCCAGTCTTCGGTCTTCATGCGCAGCAGCAGCGTGTCGCGCGTGATGCCGGCATTGTTGACGAGGATCGTGACCGCGCCTTCGCGGGCTTCGATGTCCGCGATCGCGGCGTCGGTGGCAGCGTCATCTGCGACGTCCAGCACCAGGCCGCGCCCGCGGATGCCGGCGCCGGCGAACATTCCGTCGATCGCCGCAATGCCGGTAGCGGCGGTCGCAGTTCCAATGACCGTCGCACCGTGGGTGCCGAGCTCGAGCGCTATCGCCTGGCCGATGCCGCGCGAGGCGCCCGTCACGAGTGCGATCTCGCCTGCCAGCGTCTGGTTCGTCATCGGTCCTTGCTCCCGGCAGCCGCGGCCAACGCAGCCGCCATTGCATCCGGCGCGTCAATTGCGTCGATCGCAAGGCCGCGACCGCCCGGCGCGCGGCGCGCCAGCCCGGCAAGAACCTTGCCGGGCCCGCATTCGATCAACTGCCCTGCGCCCGCTGCAATCATGGCTGCGACAATAACCGACCAGCGGACCGGATTGAACAGCTGCCGGTACAGGGCGCCCCGGATAGCCGCGGGCGTGTCATGGAGCCCGCCATCGAAAGCGTAGACGCGGATCGCAGGCACCTTGATCGCAAGGTCCTGCAGCCGGGACTTCATTTCCTCCGCGGCGGGCATCATCAGGGCGCTGTGCGAGGGCACCGAGACCGGCAGCAGGAGCGCCCGTTTCGCGCCACGGGCCCGGCAGCTTTCGATTGCCCGTGCCACCGCCCCGGCGTGGCCGGCGATGACGAGCTGGCCCGGCGAGTTGTAGTTGACCGGCTGCACAACCTCGCCCTGCGCAGATTCGAGGCATACCGATTCGATCACCGCGTCATCGAGGCCGAGAATAGCCGCCATCGCACCGATGCCCGCCGGAACCGCGCGCTGCATGGCGGCTCCGCGCAGGCGCACGAGATCCGTCGCGGCGCTGAAATCGATGGCGCCTGCGCAGACCAGCGCGCTGTATTCGCCGAGACTGTGCCCGGCCATCATGTCGGGCGTCCTGCCACCACGCCCGGTCCACGCCCGCCACAGCGCTACACCCGCTGCGAGCATCGCGGGCTGGGTCCGTTCAGTTTCAGCAAGCCGCTGTTCCGGACCCTGCTGGCAAAGTTGCCAGAGGTCATAACCGAGCACAGCGGATGCCTGCGAAAATGTCGCGCTGATCACCGGTTCGGCATCGGCCAGCGCAGCCAGCATGCCGACCGACTGGGAACCCTGCCCCGGAAACATCATCCCAAGTTTCAAGATCCTGGCTCCCGGCTTTCCCGAAGCGCCGATTATAGGTTGGGCGCGGCGTACCAACGCGGGTCTCCCGGCCGCGATCCCGGGAGTTGCTCTGATATCATGCGGTACATGGCCCAGATACTCCGCCAGCGCGGGTTTACCCTGATCGAGATCATGGTCGTGCTCGTGATCATCGCGATCCTGGGGGCGCTGATCGCACCGCAGATTCTTGGCCAGGTGGACGCTGCCCGGATCAAGGCCACCAAACTCGACATTCGCTCATTGGGCACGGCGCTCGACATGTACCAGATGGACAACTTCCGTTACCCGACAACGGAACAGGGCCTGGAAGCACTGGTCAAGAAGCCTGATGACCCGTCCGTGCGCAACTGGCGGCCGCAGGGATACCTGCGTTCCAGGACAGTGCCGAAGGACCAGTGGGGCAATGACTATATCTACCTGCAGCCCGGCACCAGGGGCGGAGCCTATGACCTCTACACGCTGGGCGCCGACGGCCAGCCTGGCGGCGAAGATGCAGATGCGGATCTCGGCAACTGGAACATCGACTGACGTCCTGAGCGGGTCGTGACAATCGCTGCGATCCGGCTCCGTGGCGACCAGCGCGGATTCACGCTGATCGAGATACTGGTCGTCGTCGTCATCGTCGCGATCCTCGCCGCGGTCGCGGCGCTGGCAGTCGGCGTCCTCGGTGACGATCGCGAAATAGAAATCGAAACCGAGCGGCTGGCCGATACGATCGCATTGCTGCAGGAGCAGGCCCAGCTCGAAGGGCGCGATTACGGACTGCGGATCGAAGGCGCCGGATACGAATGCCTGCGCTTCGAGGCATTCGAGCAGCGTTGGACCGAAGTCGCCGAAGACCGGTGGCTGCGGCGGCGGCAGTTGCCGCCCGGGCTGGTATTGGAACTGGAGATCGAGGGCCGGCGCGTGCTGCTGCGCAAGGCGGGCAGCCTCGAGGCAACAACCCCGCAGGTGATGGCCTATGGCAGTGGAGACGCCACCCCCTATCGCCTGGCGCTGGTGCGCCCGGACGCCGGCCATCGTGTCACCCTGGTCGGCAGTGCCGACGGCACCATCGAAATCGAGCGCCATGAACTGCAATAGCTGGCCCCGCGGCTTCACGCTGATCGAAGTCGTCGTCGCGCTCGCGATCGTGGCGCTCGGCATGTTCGCCGTCTTCTCGACCATTGGCGACGCGACCAGCAATATCGGTTACCTGCGCGACAAGAGCATGGCCGCCTGGATTGCTGACAACCGGATCACGGAAGTGCGCCTGTCCGGCGAGTATCCGTCGGTGGACCGGACCGAGGGCGAAATCGAGTTCGCAGGCCGGCGCTGGCTCTGGGTCGCGGTCGTCTCGCAGACGCCGGTCGACGGCCTGCGCCGCATCGACGTCGCGGTGCGCCGCGAGGCAGATGCAGAGGACTCTGCCCTGGTCAGCCTGGCTGGCTTTGTCGGGGCCACGGCGACCTCCACCGAACCGTCGTCGACTGCATGGAATACCGGCGCTCCGGAGCAGGACCCGGACGAGGATCCCGACGAGGATCCGGACGAGGACGAAGATCCGTGATGCGCAGATTCTCCCGCGGATTCACGCTGCTCGAGATACTGGTCGCGGTGGCAATCCTCGCGATCATGAGCGTCATGACCTATCGCGGTGTCAGCGAGGCGCGGGTATCCGTCGAGAATGCCGGCGGGCACATGGATCGCCTGCGCGAAGTCCAGCGCGCGATGCATCTGCTGACCAGCGATTTCCGCACGCTCGCGCCACGACCGGTTCGCGAGCCGATCGGCGATGGCCAGCGCGCGGCGCTGCGGCGCGATCCGAATGCCGTGACACTGGTTGAGCTGTCGCACGCGGGCTGGCCGAATGGTGCCGGCGCGCCGCGCGGCACGATACAGCGGGTGACCTATCGCCTCGATGAAAGCACGCTGATCCGCGAATACTGGACCGTCACCGACCCGACGCTGGCCAATGTCCCGGTGATCCGGAAACTGCTGACTCAGGTCGAGCGCATCGAGATCCGCTACCTGGATGCCGGCCGCGAATGGGTTGCGCAGTGGCCGCCCCTCGGCAGCCCGGGGGACACCGGGTTCCGGGCGCGCCCGCTGGCGGTCGAGATCATCATCGATCTGGCGGACTATGGCGAGTTGAGACGCCTCGTCGAGGTGGCAGGATGAGGCAGCGTGGCGTCGCACTGATCATGGGGATCGTGATGGTCGCGATCGCGACCGTGCTCGCAGTGCGCATCGGCACGCGAACATCACTCGACCTGCGACGGGCCGAGGGGCTGATCGCGCTCGACCAGGCCTGGCTGCTGGCGCTCGGCGCCGAAGCCTGGGCGGCGGAAGTGCTGCGCAAGGACCGCGAGGATTCCAAGACCGATCACCCGGGCGAGCGCTGGGCACAGCCGATTCCACCGCTGCCGGTGGACGGGGGCACCATCCGCGGCGCACTCGAGGACATGCAGGGACGATTCAATCTGAACAATCTGCTCGGCAACGATGGCAGGGTGAATGATGACCAGGTCAGGCGTTTCGAGCGGCTGCTTGCGCTTGCCGGCGCCGACCGGCGCTGGGCACGCCTCGCGGCGGACTGGCTCGACTCGGACACCGTCGCCGGATTTCCCGATGGCGCGGAGGACGGCAACTACCTGTCGCAGAATCCTCCCTACCTTGCGGCCAATGGGCCGGTCACGACGATCAGCGAGCTGATGGCGCTCCCCGGCATGACACTGCAGGAGTACCTGCTCATCCGCCCCTACGTGGCTGCATTGCCGCTCGGCACCCCGATCAACCTCTGCACAGCATCTGCCCTGGTGCTCGAGGCGCTGGTCGAGGGCGGCGCGGATTTTGGCGATTCCGCTGCGCTCGAGGCGAATCGCCGGGCAGGTTGCTTCCCGACCGTCGAGGACATGAAGGGAAGATTGGGCGAGGATCAATTCCAGGCGCTCGCGGAAACGATTTCCGACTCTTCCAGGTGGTTCCGCGCGGTGACTGCCGTCAGTATTGGCACCTCCGAACTCACGCTGTACAGTCTGATCGAGCGGAACACCACCGGCGGCAGCCGCACCGTCCTGCGTTCAACCGGCACCGAGTGAGGCGATGACTCAGTTTCTGGTCCTGCGGCTCGCGGAAATCCCGTCCTGGGTCATCACCGACGCCGAGGGCGGCGGCATCGGCCCGGTGGCGAGCGGAGCCCTGGCGGAGGCGGCGCCACTCGCCGCCGGCCGCACCCTGGTCGTCATTGCGCCGGGCGCCAGTGTGTCATTTGCGCTGCCGGAGCTGCCGGTGAAAGGCAGTGCGCGGCTTGCGCAGGTGGTGCCCTATGCGATGGAAGAACTGCTGGCCGGTGAAATCGAGCAGTTTCACTTTGCGGTAGGTCGCACGGATGCCAGCGGCCGCACACTGGTGGCGGCGGTACGGCGCGAAGAAATGCGCAGCTGGCTGGATACGCTCGCAGCGGCGGGACTGGATCCGCAGGCCCTCGTTCCGGAGCCGCTGTGCGTACCGGACAATCCCGGCAAGATCGTTGCCGTCATCGAATCGGGTCGCCTGCTGGTGCGCGCGCCCGGCACGCTGCCGGTGGCACTGGACGCGGAACCGCTGACCGAGGCCTTCGCACTCGCGGGCCTGATCGGCGAGGACCGTCAGGTCCAGCTCTTCGTGCCACCAGAGGACTGGGAGCAGTCGCGCGAAATACTGGAGGCGCTGCGCGACGCGACTGGCAGCCTCGACCTGCAATTGCTGCCCGATGGCGCGTTGCCGTTGCTGGCGGCAGGCGGTGTTCGGAGCGAAGCGCTGTCGCTGCTGCAGGGAGAGTTTGCGCGGCGCACCGGCTGGAGCGCGGAATGGCGGCGCTGGCGCATCGCGGCATTTCTGGCGCTGGCTGCAATTGCGCTTCACGTGGGCGTGCGCGGATTCGAGCTCTTGCGCCTGCACGCCGAGGAGCAACGCCTGGATGCCGCGATCGAGCAGGCCGTGCGCACTGCATTGCCGGATGTCGGGCGCATTGTCGATCCGCGAGCGCAGATCGAGCAACGGCTTGCCGGCGGCGGCGCCGCCGATCCGGCAGGTCTGCTGGCGCGCCTCTCGGCGGTCGGCGGCGCGCTGACCGGTGCGGGCGGACCTGCAATCGAGTCGCTCGGGTGGCGCAATGGTTCCCTGCAGTTGCAGATGACTGCGCCCGATACCAGCGCGTTTGTCCGCTTTGCACAGGCACTCACCGCGCGCGGCCTGGCCGCCGACGTCGAGTCCACTCAGCCGCGCGATGCAGGCGTCGTCGCGCAGATCAACATCACGGCCGTACCCGCTACATGAATCTGCTCGAATGGCATGCCGCGCTGACGGAACGCGAACGGCGGGTCCTGGGCTGGGGCGCGCTGGCGGCAGCCTTGCTGCTGGCCGCCGGGGTCTGGAAGC
>JBAQWM010000387.1:0-2196 GCA_049298915.1 Steroidobacteraceae bacterium
CCGGAGGTGGGCGTACTGGCGATCCGGTACAGCGATGGGCGGGCACTGGTCGAAATCCGGAATATTTCCGGCGCGGAGAATCCCAGAACGGTGATGTATGCTCCCGGGATGACGCCGCTGCAAATCAAGAATATTGGTGATGCCGATGGAAATGGAGTAGACGAAATTGCCTTGCTTGCGATTCGCTGGGTGGATGCGCGCAGTATCGTCGAGATGCGGAATTCCTTCGGACCGGCTGCGCGACGGCGCACCTATTTGCCTGTTGGCGCAAGCGGCATGGACCTGGACGTGTTTCCCGACCCCGATGTTCCAGCTGTGCCCCGGCTCGCAGTGCTGATGGTGCGCTGGTCGGATCTGCGTAATGTGGTGGAATTTCGCAATTCGATTGGCGCGGAATCGCGCAGCCGGCTATTTACCCGCAATGGTGCCACGGCGCAGGCCATCAGCGTATTCGACAATCCGGCGATACCGGGATACCAGCTGGCCGTGCTCTCCACGCGAGACAGCGACCTGC
Source organism: Steroidobacteraceae bacterium (assembly GCA_049298915.1). Lineage (GTDB taxonomy): Bacteria > Pseudomonadota > Gammaproteobacteria > Steroidobacterales > Steroidobacteraceae > SCUD01. The sequence goes on from JBAQWM010000387.1 coordinate 515, forward strand.
AAACGTTGGTCGAGATCATGGGTGTCGATGGCGCATCGCGGTCGACGAAGTACCTCCGCGCAGGCGATACGCCCTTCGATCTGCGTGCCATCGGAGATGCGGATGCGGACGGGCAGCCGGACTATGCAGTACTGTCTCGACGCGACAGCGACGGGCGAGTCGTGGTGCAGGTCCGCAATTCGGACGACAGCAACCAGCGGTCGTTCAACCAGCTTGCCGGCATGGAGGCGACCGGCACACTGATGTTCCTCGGCGACGCGGATGGCGACACCTACGAGGAATATGCGGTGCTGCTGTCACGGGATACGGATGCTCGCATTGGAATCGACTGGTCGAATGCCGCGGGCCCAGATACCTCGACGATCAATCGTGTATATTTGTCGCCGTAATACCGTGGGGCTGAATTGACCCGGCCGACACCGGGCGGGCAACCGGTCGGTGGATTGCTGTGGATCCTCATCTGCGGCATTGCGCTCGCGGCGGCCTGTGCCCGCGCAGGCGAGTCAAAGCTCGGTGTCTTCGAATTCCCGCCTGAACAGGCTGACAAATGGCCTGTCACGACCACCCGCTCGGGACCAGCGAAGCTCGAGCAAAGTCGGGCCGCCGGACTGAAGGTATTGCTGGCGCTGACAGGCGCAAAGAGAAATTACAGCGACAGATGGGGCTGTTTCGAACTCAGGCTCTGGAAGCAGGAACTCGATCGGCACGACGCGTCGCGCATCCAGTCTTTTGTAGCGACCGGAACCGTGGTCGGCTTATACGCGATCGATGAGCCGCACGACTGGTTCTGTGGACCAAGTTTCGCAGAGATCGACGCAGCCTGCGCCTATGCCAATCTGAAGTGGCCCGCTCTCCCATGTGGCGTCAACGCGCCGCCGGGCTGGCTGCAGCGCGGCCGCGAAGAATTGCCTCATCTGGGGTTCCTGTTTTTTCAATACAGTTCCCGCAGGGGCGATCCCGGCGCCTGGCTCGAACGCCAGCTCAAGGATGCGGCCTGGTTCAAGGGCGATGTGTGGCTGTCGATCCAGATTCTGAAGCCGCAACTGTCGGTGGAGGAATTTCGGCAGGCGGGCGTCGTCATGTGCCAGGCGCGACCAAGAGGGCTGATGCTCTGGAAATGGTCCGACGAGTGGTTCGCGCAGGCAGGAGCGCGGGAGGCGCTGGCCGCTGTTGCCCACAGCTGCGGCAGCGCGCAAGACATACCGGTGAATCGGAACTGAGTGCCGAGAGAGAATCCATGGCGAGCCGGAGTATCGATATCATCGTCGCGGCGATCGGTCTTGTCCTGCTGTCGCCTCTGTACCTCCTGATCTCTTCGATTGTCAGGCTCACGTCGCCGGGCCCGGTGCATTTTCATCAGGACCGAATTGGCCAGCAGGGTAAAGTGTTTCGCATCCACAAATTTCGAACCATGCACGCCGATACCTTGAATTCCGGCGTCGCAATCACGATTGGCGGCGATCCGCGAATCACCTCGGCAGGACATGTATTGCGGCGATTGAAGCTTGACGAACTGCCACAGCTTTTCAATGTTCTGACCGGCGACATGTGCCTGGTCGGACCGCGTCCGGAAGTGGCGCACTATGTGGCGTTATATCCCGAACCATTGCGCACCGAAGTGCTGGCCGTGCGGCCAGGCATCACCGACCTTGCCTCGCTCTGCTTCATCGACGAGAGTCGAT
>JBAQWM010000388.1:0-2393 GCA_049298915.1 Steroidobacteraceae bacterium
GCCCCACTGCATCGACAAGGCGATCATCAGCGCGGCCGCAGTCGCGGCCGCGGTCCAGAACAGCGTCACCCGCCCACGACGCCTGGCGGTTTTACGGCGAAATGCGGCGGTCGCGGCCGTCAGCACCTTCTGGTAGGCGTCCACGGGCGGCTCCGTGCGCCGGCCCGCAGCGCGAATGAGCGCCGCAACGAGGTCCGGACCGTTCTTCGGTTCCTGTGATTCGTTATCCATGTTCCTGCTCCGGGCTCCGGCCCAGCGATCCGGTCAAATCATCCGACGCGCCGGCGAGCTCGGCGATGGCGGTGCGAAATGCGCCGCGCGCGCGCGTCAACAGCGATTCCGCGGCCTTTGGTCCGAGTTCGAGGCGCCGCGCAATCTCCTCGACCGATTGTCCATCCAGATATTTCCATTCGAGCACCTCGCCGTAGTGATCCGGCAAGGCATCGAGCGTCGCCTCGACCACCCGGTGTACCTGCTGCCGCCAGGCGCCGGTGTCCGGTTCATCACCCGCCGGCGCCGCGAGTGCTTCCAGGATCGCCCGCGCATTCGGCTGGTCTTCCAGCAGCACCACGCGATCCGCGCCTCTCTGCCGCTGCCGATAGTGATCCCGGATCACGTTGCGGCAGATCTGGCAGAACCATGTATAGAGCGCCGCCTCCCCGCGATATTGATCGAGCCGTTCGATCGCTTTGCAGAATGTCTCCTGCACGACGTCCCTCGCAGTCTCCTGGTCCCGGTTCAGCCGCGCGAGCGCGAACCGGTACAGACGCGGGAAATACCGGTCGAACAGCTCCCGGAATTCGGCCTCGTCACCGGCCAGAATCCGGCGCACCACCGCCCGGTCGACATGAACAGGCTCAGCCATATCTAATTGGACGCCCGCTGGCGCCAGATCCTTTGGTCTAAAAGGGACTTTTTGTGATGCACGTCCGATTCCGGATGCTGCACGGCTGGCGGCGCAACGCCGTTTCCGGGGGCATTCTGCAGCAAGGCTCCCCCACCGTACGGCGGGTGAAGCCCAGGAAAGGCACGATCGGGCGCGAAAGCGGGTCCGGGGTGGGCGCCCCGAATCGATCAGCGTCTCAGTCGTCGAGAGTACGGTCTTTCCAGTTCCACCACTTCAGCAATTCTTCCTGCGGTTCCGGCGTGCGCGCGGCATAGGTCGCGCAGCGGAATGTATAGAGCAGGCAGGGTTCTTGTTCGTGGCCTGTGATATTGCGAAGTCGGGCATAGAGCTGTTCCGGGTTTGATTCCGCGAGATCCCGGATGGAGTGAATGCCGAGGTGCCTGAGATCCGCCGCAATGGCGGGCCCGACACCGGGCAGCGTGGTCAGCTCGTCGTGCATTGGCAGTGTCCTCCTACGGCTAGTCCACGACCAAAGATTACACCTCCCGACGACGATTGGAAGCGGCGGCTGGACCCTCCGCCGCATCCCAGCCGCTGCGCGCTTGCCTGGCCCATGGCGAACCGGGCGGCAACTGTGACGCCAGACAGAAAGTGTTTGTTTTTCATTGCCTTATCGCCTGTGACGATCGCGGTATATCCGCGGTACTCACAGGCCAGCTGCGCGACGCGCCTTGCAATGCAGCTGCCGCTGCAGGCGCTTGCTGCGCCGGCGCCGCGGCTTTGCTTGCGCCCCCGTTTTCCAGATATTAATGGTTGTAGTCGTAACTGCCTTCCGGCGCCCGCAACACGACCACCCTCTGCCCGAGACCCGCAAGCGATTCCCGGCGGAAATGCTAGCATTCCAGTGCGTAGCCCTATTCCCTGCATACGCGCAACGTGACCCATTTCATCCACGGGAACAAAAGCCGCCCTCCGGACGTATAGAAAATGAGCAGACCTTCGTCGCTTGAAGACGTGCGCTCACAGCTTGGCGCCATGCTGCCGCAGCTGCGGCGCTTTGCCCGAGTGATCACGCGTCGCGTCCAGGACGCCGACGACCTCGTGCAGGTGGCGATCGACAAAGCGCTGACTCATGCCGACCAATGGCGGCCTGAGTCGCGCCTGGAAAGCTGGACCTTCGGCATCATGAAGAATGCATGGATAGACGAGATTCGGGCGCGCAGCAGGCGCGCGCGCGGATTCGCGCCGGAGAAAGCCGGACTCGGCGTCGGCGACCGCTCGGCCGAGGACCGTGATAACGCGCTGTTCGTGGAGGCCGCGATGGCGCGTGTGCCCGAAGAACAGCGGCTTGCGGTCGCGCTGGTGCTGATCGAAGGACTGTCATACAAGGAGGCCGCGGCGACGCTCGCCATACCGGTCGGCACCCTGACGAGCCAGCTGGCGCAGGGGCGTGAAACCCTGGAATCGCTGCTGGATGACGCATGGGGGGCGCCATGACGAAGTTCTCCGACGAGACGCTGATGGCTTACGCGGATGGCGAGCTCGA